>MNIY01000030.1:0-3018 GCA_001919995.1 Ktedonobacter sp. 13_1_20CM_4_53_11 | reverse complement strand
GCCATATGGAGAGGGTACTTCCAGTGATCGAGGGAGCTCGCACCCGTTACACCGAAAAGCCAGGCCCCGCGATCATCGTCGATCGTATTGGGCATGAGCTGGTCACATGAAAGTGAGTGATCGTCATGTGTGTTATCGACCTGGAGATCGCACGCGCGCATGGACATACCGTTAAGCGAAGCCAGGGGGTTGGCGTAGGGATAGGTATCAAAACCTTTGATGCTCTTACGAGCAAGTTGAGCCTGGGCCCAAACCCAGGAACCGACTCTTACCGGAAGGGTTGTCTGCACAGTAAGGTGTATTTGCGCTCCTGGAGCAATGCGCACGGTGAGCAAGCAACTGCCAGAACAATCTGCCCCCAACTGCTGTTGATGAGAAACGTTGATAAGCGGCGTCGGGAGTACTTGTTGGGGTGTAGTAGCAGCAACTTTGAGCACCTGACCACCAATAGCTATGAGCGGATACTGTGGTGAGAGGGCCAGTACTAGGCCGGGCTGCAACGCGTGGCAATCGTGCCCTATAGTGGCATTGAGCGCCTGGATGGTGTTCGGTTTGACATCAGTGAAAATTGTACTTGCATCGCTCATGCGCATTTGAACAGCAAGTATTTCGTCACAAGAGTCTCCCGCCTGCACCGTATAGAGCAGCGACCCCATTTGAGGCAGGGTGGAAGGAAATGGAGGCAAAGGTGTGGGTGTTGCCGCCGGAGGGGGCCCGCTGAGATTATAGAAAAAGTTTGTCACTGCTGGAAGCACTCTCTGGCCAGAGTGTGTACCAAAGTAAAACGTGGGAATTGCGACCAGTATCAGTACTGGCAAGAGTATCAGCAGACGCCAGGGTATAGAGCGCATAAAGAAGCGTAGATTTTCTCTTCGCCTGCTCCACCTGCTTCGCTTGCTCCGCTTTTGAATACGGTGATCCATCTTCGCCTCGCTTCTGATTTCTACCAGAATAGCCAGGGTTATTATAATAAGATAACAGACGAATTACTAGTGACACTCCGCAGGGACTAAAGTCCCGCAGCTTCTGACACTGCTACGTAGTCGGCTTCCTGAGAAATGGAACGTAATTCCTACTCAAGTGGAAGCCGTAGTTGGTGAGCACTATCTGAAACAGGCTCAACCATCCTCATGCCTGTTTCCTGAGCGGTGCCATGCTCGTTGCTGTCCCCATGCCTTGCAGATTGGAGAGATGGTCTGTTTCTGCTTTTGGCGTCTTGGGGGAGACCAACACCTGAACCTTTCGGCTCCCTCTTTGCAAGCAAAGGAGTTGGAGGCTTTTCCTGCTTCTGATACCTCTGAGTCAAGCGTTGACCGATCACCAGACTCGCATTCCTGTCTGCATTCCCGCGCATGCCACACTGATGACAAGCAACCAAAGGAGCGCCGTATGTGTATCCTTCTGCTGGTTGTCCTTCTGCATATCTGGCAACAAGGCTGTGGCAACGGGCACATTCTCGACTGGTATTTCTGGGATTGACCCGACTCGTGAGAATGCCAGCATGATAAGCTTTATACTTGGCATACCTGAAAATGCGCCCTTTCATCCAGAACGCCCGCTTCTCATTGCCTCGTTTGCTGTACTTCCCCTTGGTAGGTTTGAGGTTGCCGAGATGCTCAAAAACGAGTACGGTTGCCTCATGCTGCTTGGCAAATTGGACAATGCGGTTACTCACCAGATGCGCTCCCTGCTCATCCACATGCCTGATGGTGTTCCAGAGATGCACATTGTCTTGCTCGTTCTCTGCAAGAATACCGGTCTTGTGACGGTTGCGTGCGATACGGCCTAACAGTTTCTTCCTAAAGCCATTTACCCGTTGTCCACCATGAATGAACGTGGTGGCAAGGATCGAACCTTCAACTGTTCGGATCGTACACACAGCGATATTCTCGTTGATATTCAAATCCACTGAGCAGATTTTGGTCTGCTTGTTTGTGGTGACTTGCTTCTCAATTGTGCCAGAACTCTTGAACTGCCTTTCAATGGGAGTGTGCAGGTACCACTGATTCCCTTTTCGGATTAACTGAGGACTCCCTAATTCAGCATCGATAGGCAGTTCCCGCCCGGTAATGCGAACTTTCATCCAACTCCAACATGTTCCTGTCCAGACTTTAAGCACTATGCTGCTATCGGATCGTTCCTTCCACATGCCAGCATACAATGATGCGGATTTGTTCCAGGTACGTGGGGGAACAGGCGGACGCTCATGAAACTTCTTACCCTTGGCCTCTGCTTTCTCTTTAGCCTTTTGCCAACGGGCGAGATGGGAGAAAAATGAACGAGCTGATCCGAGTGCTGCATTAATAGCAGCACGCCGGAACATGGCCGGAATATCCTCTGCTACCTCATCGAGAGGCATGACCGGAGCAGGATTCCTCTGCGTGATGTGGGTAAGCTTCTCCAGAGCGGTAAGCGCTTCCTTGTTCGAGAGCTCTAAAATCTTCACATGCGCTTGGATCACATCGAAGTAGAAAGCGCATACCTGATTGAAAAGAGTTTGATTGGCAGCAAACCACGCGGCATGTTCAGGCCCATAGTTCAGAACCTGTTTGATCGTCGTGGTTGCTTTTGCCATGTCTAGATGCCCTTCTGAGCGTCGATATATTCCTGGATAGTTTGTGCACTTACCGCGCCCGCTGTTGATGAAAAATAGGAACGCGTCCACAGCGATGGAAGCTTTGAGAGAACAGACTGAAATTCCTTGCGAAGGAAAAAGGATGTATATCCCTTTAGCTCTTTCACCACTTCTGATGCACTATCAGAAGGCCAGACGCGTACGAAGAGATGGATATGCTCTGGTTGGATAGCGAGTGTGAGAATAATCCATCCTTTCTCTTTGCACTTTGTTTCTATGAGTTCCTGGCAACGATCCTTGAGTTTTCCTCCAAGAAGAGGCTTGCGGCGCTTGGGACACCAGATGAGATGATAGACAATGAGATGGACTCGATGTTCATCTCTCTGGTACTCAAGTTCGCTCTTTTTTGTCGTTTCCATGTAGATAATATACAGCATTTTCGA
>MNIY01000158.1 GCA_001919995.1 Ktedonobacter sp. 13_1_20CM_4_53_11 | reverse complement strand
TTACTCGCAACCTTATGTCCCCCTTGATGAGCACCTTTGGATTACTGTTGCTTTTTTCGGGATCACCTGGAATGGACGGTGTGCTATGCAAAAGCGCACACTTTGCCTGGGATTGCGCTGATTTGATGTTAGCAAGAGTTCTCTTCGTGCTACTTTGCTCCCATATTGTTGTGCTATTGGCTGATCTTCTATACCTCAAGGTAAGCATAGCATGTTTCTATGAGTTGACTCTTTAAATTTGCTGAAATAAAACTGAGAGTGCCTGCCCCAGGCTTTTCCCCGAAACTCGGTGACAAGACCCATGTTCTCCAGCAATGTCATCAAACACTTTTCTCCTGGTATATGGTATACTTATTTCATGCCAGTCACCTTGAGTTAGACGAGGAGGCACTCCATGGAGCGTAAACCACGTGCTCGCTACGATGAATTCGCTGACCAATTTACATCTATCATATATGAGCATTGGTCAGATATTCTCCAAATCATCAACCGACAGTCTCCTCGTGTTGCGGCACTTCTACGAGTAGCAACTCCATCTGGTTTAAAACGCGCAAATGGTGTCTGGTACGTTCAGGTAATGATAAAACGCGTAGTACAACCTGACAAATTACATCAACCCCGTGATAACGAGATTGTAGCCCAGGCTATCAGGCTCTGGGCGCACACAGAAGCGAAATTGAAATTACCCCGCGTGATGGTGAGTTTCGAGCTCTAATCACATGGACTTAGAAGGAGCTACCTATGTCTGCTGCTCAGCCTAAGATGCGGCGACGTTTCCCTGGACTGGATGCTACAGTCCTTCAACATCCCTATGATCGCGCTGCACTGAATGCCTTACAAAAGGTCCCTGGCCTTGATATAATCGTTCGTAAATTTATTGAACTTTTTCCTGAGCGAGTAGCCTATATTCAAAATGTTGCTCAGACTGTTCGTGTGACCAGGACGCAATGTCCACAATTATATATCCAGCTTCGTGAGGCATGTGCTATCTTAGACATACAAGAGCCAGAGCTCTACGTTGCGCAAAATCCCCTGCCTAACGCATGGACCAGCGGCCATGTTCATCCCTACATCATTATCACTAGTGGCCTCCTCGATTTGATGAATGAGGATGAAATTCTGGCTGTTATCGCACATGAGTTGGGTCATATTAAATCCGGACATGTTCTTTACAGAACGATGGCTCTTTCTATTACGCTGATATTGACCCTTATCGGGGATGTGACTTTTGGAGTTGGCCGTGTTGTTGGGCGCTCTCTTGAAGCGGCATTGCTAGAGTGGTATCGCATGTCAGAATTTACAGGGGATCGCGCTGCCTTGCTGGTGGTACAGGATCCACAGACAATGCTCTCATTGATGATGAAGTTCGCAGGCGGTACGCTCTTTCAGCGCAATCAATTAGATACGCAGGAATTTCTAAAACAGGCTGATCTCTATGAAGCTGTTGATGCGAACCTGCTTGATCGTATTTACAAGATGCTTCTGGTGGTACCTGTCAGTCACCCCTTAACTATCGTGCGTGCTCGAGAAAGTATCAACTGGTCTGAGAGCCGCGAGTACAAAGATATCCTTGATGGACGCTACACCCGAACGAGTGGGAGCAATAGCGGCAATACCACCAGGAGAGCTGACGGAAACAAGAGAAGTGCCTCTACACCTGGCCCTTCAACCTCAACCAACTCAAGCCTCATCAAGTGCCCACATTGTGAACGAGAACAGACAAATCATCGCTTTTGTAGCCTCTGCGGCGGAGCAATAATGTGATCGGCGAGAGGCGGAAAGCGACGTATCGTCTGATTGGCTACCTGATGATTGTAGCTGCTACAGTGTTATTCGGTTTCAACGGGACGCTCTCACGATTACTCTTCGATGATGGTGTATCGCCGATCACGCTGGTCGAAATGAGGATGCTGATTGTGGGAGTGGCAATATTACATTATGAAAAACAGGGCATACAAAATGCGTCAGCGAATTGACTTCTCCCGATTGGGATTTTGTTTTTCCACGTGATGATTCTCCCGATAGGCGTCACAAACAATATCGCAAATCTCCTGCGGGTCATCGGAGATGCGCAACAATGACACATCGTCCTCTGAAACCTTTTCCTCCTCAAGCATCGTCACACGAATCCAGTTCAAAAGACCCTCCCAGTATTTTGAACCGTAAAGGATTACAGGAAAGTTGCTCACCTTCTTCGTCTGTATAAGTGTAAGTGCCTCAAAAAGCTCATCCATTGTCCCAAATCCACCCGGAAAAATGATGAACGCATTTGAGTATTTCACAAACATCGTCTTCCGTACGAAGAAGTAGCGAAAGTCTAGCGAGATATCAAGATACGGGTTAGGAGCCTGCTCAAAAGGTAACTCGATATTACAGCCGATGGAGAGGTTTCCACCTTCTTGCGCACCTTTATTCGCAGCCTCCATAATACCAGGGCCGCCGCCAGTAATGATACCGAAGCCTGCTTTTGCCAGTAAACGCGCAGTTTCAACAGCCGCAGCGTACGAGGGGTCATCAGGGGGGGTGCGCGCCGAACCAAAGATCGTCACGCAAGGAGGAACGTGAGCGAGAGCATCAAAGCCATAGACGAATTCACTCATGATGCGCAACACGCGCCAGGGGTCAGTTATAGTGAAGTCGAAATGCAAAGCGCGCTCGAAGGCATACTCATCGGCTTGATCCTGCTCCTGAGGATATGCTTCCTGTGGACTAATTAATGGTT
This sequence comes from Ktedonobacter sp. 13_1_20CM_4_53_11, assembly GCA_001919995.1. The sequence continues at coordinate 5,654 of MNIY01000158.1, read as the reverse complement.
GCGTCGGTCGAGTAAGCAGTCTCTCATCCTCTGTCACTCCTCGTCCTTTGCCCCTCAGAGAACGATACCGATCGGCTGCTTTTTTCCCTCGATTGTTTGACCCATTTTTCATATGATTACTATTACGGCTCATTGACATTCTCTATTTCTACGCCTACATTGGATGAATCACTTATGGCACGTCAAGTATGATAACATGATGAGCCATAAAAAGCGAGTTTTGCCGAGAACACAAAACTCGCTACTCTACTATCTACTACGAACGATGGAGTAGAAAAGTAGAAGATATCTTTTATTGCTCCTGAATTAATTGTAGCTCACTCACGTCTTCATCTTCGTCTTTGCCAACATCCAGGCGTCGTTTCAATATGACCGTGCTAAGAGGAGGTAGAGTTAGGAGGATAGAGTATGGGCACGATTGCCAATAAACGGGGCCACTTGGCATTTGCTGCAGGTTCTCTAACCCACTACCACCAAAACGAAGGGCATCGCTATTGAGTACTTCGAAATATTCTCCAGCGAGGGGTACGCCCAGACGATACCCGAGTCTGGGCACAGGAGTGAAGTTACAGACAAAAATGAGGGTGTCGTCCGGGTTCTTACTACGACGCATAAAGGATACAACGCTATTATCGGAATCGTGTACATCGATCCAAGAGAAGCCTTCTGGATCACTATCCATAACGTTAAGACCTGGCTCACGTTGGTAGATTTCGTTCAGATCGCGCAAATAGTCGCGGAGTTGAGCATGATGCGGATCGCTTGGCGGTTCCAGTAAATGCCAATCCAGGCTCTCAGCAAAGTTCCACTCGTGCCACTGCCCAAACTCACCTCCCATGAATAGCAGTTTCTTACCCGGATGTCCCCACATATATCCGAAGAAGGCACGTAAATTGGCGAAACGTTGCCACAAGTCACCAGGCATCTTATTGATCAATGAGCCTTTAACATGTACTACCTCGTCATGGGATAGTGGCAATACAAAGTTTTCCGAATAGGCATACATCAAGGAGAAAGTGATAAGGTTATGGTGGTAGCGACGGAAGATTGGATCCAGGTGCATATATTCCAGCATGTCATGCATCCAACCCATGTTCCATTTCATGGAAAATCCCAGGCCACCTACATATGTTGGACGAGAGACGAGTGGCCATGAAGTGGACTCCTCTGCAACTGTGAGTGTTCCAGGTTGCTCGGCATACACCGCCTCATTGAGTTTACGCAGAAAATCTACTGCTTCAAGATGCTCTCGACCACCATACTGGTTGGGCACCCATTCACCTGGTTTGCGAAGATAGTCGAGATAGAGCATCGATGCTACAGCGTCTACACGCAGACCATCGATATGATACTCTCGCAGCCAGAAGAGAGCATTCGCGATGAGGAAGTCCTGTACCTCGCTACGTCCATAATTGAAGACGAGCGTCCCCCATTCTTTATGCTCACCCTTACGAGTATCTGCATACTCATAGAGGTGAGTGCCGTCGAAGTAGCTCAGCGCATAGCCATCTTTTGGAAAATGGGCAGGAACCCAATCTAGGAAGACGCCGATTCCCTGCTGGTGCATGTAATCCACGAAATACTGAAAGTCTTCAGGGGGGCCAAAGCGGCTGGTAGGCGCATAATATCCTGTGGTCTGGTAACCCCAGGAGCCATCATAGGGATACTCGGCGACAGGTAGGAGCTCAATATGGGTGAAACCCAGGTCTTTTACATAGGCGGCAAGGTCATGCGCCAGTTCTCTGTAGGTTAAGAAACGATGTTCCTCAGGATTCCCTTCAACGTATCGCTCAGGAACGTGTCGCCAGGAGCCGAGATGCACCTCATAGATAGAAATAGGCGAGTTCACCTGTTGACGTTGAGAACGCTCTTGTATCCACGTCTCGTCTTGCCACTGGTGTTGATGTATGTCGGCGACAATACTGGCGGTCAAGGGGCGTAATTCAGCAGCGAAGCCATATGGATCGGCTTTTTCAACTGCATAGTTGTTGTAACGTGAGTAGATTGCATACTTATACATAGTACCAACTTTGATCCCCGGTATGAAGCATTCCCAGACTCCCAGATCCTGGTGACGCTGGTGCATTGGATTCGCATGGCGAACCCAGTTATTGAAATCTCCAATGACTGAAACTGTCAGCGCATTTGGTGCCCATACCGCGAAGTGAACGCCAGAGACACCATTTACAGTACGTGGATGCGCGCCCATCTTTTCGTAAATCTGGAAATGTTTCCCTTGCCCAAAAAGATATAGATCGAAATCACTGAAAATAGAAGGTGCGTCTTGAGCTACAGGCTGTTTGTCACCTGGTACATCGCTATGCTGTTGTGGTATAGTCATCGTTCTTCATCCTTATGTATTCTTTTTCGAAAGTGTTCTGTACTTACCTGTTATGATCTCTGTCACCTTTAGAATAGCACATAGAGGAGAGAGTAAACATCCATGGAAAGGTGTATTCAATTTTTCCCTCATTCAGGTGCTGTCATATTATACATTGATAAGCAAAACAATTGAGGAGACAGTTCCCCAGGCCTGTTGAAAGAGCGTAAGATAGTCTATGCTATAATGGGTTGTTGGAACCTTAAACCAGGTGTTTACGTATAAAGAGGAACATCGCGAAGCACTCACGCAATTGCAAATCACTACCCTTGACAGCCAGAATGAGCTAGAATACAGGGCAGGATATAGAATTTGTATGGAAAGGGAGGCTACTTAATTAATGACTATCGATCTTTCGCTGATGAGACAACGACTTGAGGCAAAACAGGCAGAGTTACAGAAAAATATTAGTGGTTTAACGGAGGCACATCCCGAACCTGTAGGTGCTATAGAGGCAAGCGAAGGCCCTCAAGATACCGAAGAGGTTGCTGTCGACTTCCTGGAAACGCAGCAGGAACAGTCTCTACTTGTCAATGAGCAGGCTCTGCTTACAGAAGTGCAGAGTGCGCTTAAGCGTATTGAGAATGGGACGTATGGAAAGTGTATAGATTGTGGTCAGCCAATACCGGAGAAACGGTTGGAGGCGATACCGTGGGCCGCTCGTTGTGTTAAGGATGAGGAGCGCCTGGAAGAAAGGAATCTCAGTATTACTGAGACGTACGATGAAGAGCTTGACTAACGTACCCTACCCAGTGTGTTTTGTGCCAAACTTTGCCTTTTCAAAACACGGTGTATCGGGTACAATACGCGTACCTGTGGTTATGGAAAGGGAGAAAAGATCGTTTTGACAGTCAAACGTGCGCGCATCTATGATGTACTGGCCTTGCTTGTAGTAATTGTGGTAATCTCGCTGGACCAGTGGAGCAAGGCCCTTGTTGTGGCAAACCTGAGCCCGCCAGAAACGAGGTCACCTATACCTCTGATAGGTGACTATCTCACGATTTACTATATCCAGAATAGTGGAGCGGCATTCAGTTTATTGGCAAATAACACTGTTCTCGCAGTCCTTATTGGGGTTGCGATCTGTATCATCATCTACTTCTATGTGCGTATGTTCAACACAGGTCCACTGGCATTTAAGCTCACTTTTGGTCTCATAATTGGGGGAGCAGCGGGGAATTTGATTGACCGAGCAGTGCGAGGTGGGTATGTTGTCGACTTCATTTTCTTTCGCATTCCGCAGATTGGGTATCACTTTGCCATCTTTAATCTTGCAGATGCTTCGATATCGGTCGGCGTATTTCTGCTCTTTCTGTTTATCTTGTTTGGGGGACTGCGTAAAACAGGAGGTACTACGAACAAGCACAGGAGCAAGGGAGATCCAATCAGTAAGGGTATGACTCAAGCAGATAGTAGTGAACCTATTCAACCAACGGGGCAAGATGTACAATCCTGACGTAACCATTTATGATGATGCATATACATACACTATTGAAGAAGGTGAGGCGAGTCAGAGGATTGACCGTTTTGTAGCTTCTCTATTAGAGGATGTTTCTCGAACCTCAGTGCAACAAATAATTGTGGATGGGGGGGTCCTTGTGAATGGACGTACCTGTAAACCCAGTTATTTACTCCGAGTTGGCGATGAGGTATGCATAGCTCAAACCACTGCCAAATCCACCAGGAATGCCAAACCTTGTGCGCTACCGCTCAATATCTTCTATGAAGATAAGGATCTGCTGGTCGTCAATAAAGCGGCAGGAATGGTTGTTCATCCTTCTCCCGGACATGTAGATGATACGCTGGTCAATGCAGTGCTAGCCTACTACCCTGATCTACAACATGTGGAAGGTCTACGCCCAGGGATTGTACATCGCCTCGATAGAGATACATCTGGTTTGATTATTGTGGCAAAAAACGCACGTACCCAGGCTGCACTTATCGAGCAAATGAGGCGGCACGAGATAGTCAAACGCTATCTTGCTCTCGTTGAAGGCGTTGTATCCGTCGATAATGGAAGCATTGATGCGCCTATTGGTCGTGACCCGCGCCATCGCCAGCGAATGGCTGTAACGGCTACAGGAAGTAAAGATGCACTCACATACTTTCGTGTGCTAGAACGCTTTCAGCATCATACCTTACTACTTTTACAGCTAGAGACGGGGCGAACTCACCAGATACGAGTGCACCTTAAGGCTATTGGCCATCCAATAGTAGGTGATCCTGTTTATGGGTCGGGGAATATGTGTAGTACCCCTCCCTTGAATCGCCAATTTCTCCATGCATTCCAGCTCAATTTTACCCATCCTACCACCGGGAAGGTCTTAGAGCTCGAAGCACCTCTTCCTGAGGATTTGACATTCGTCCTCCTTCAGAAATCTTCACTATAGTACCTTGCCAATTTACCGTGGCATCGTCTATAATATTACCAACAAAGATGATCCTGAAGCATAAATGAAGGCGTCCTTTGTAGTTACGTGCTGACCTACCTTTACCCCAACCTTACTAACCACAGCCAATATTGACTGTCATTTGTCTCTGATTTTGTTTTTCCGGTAATCTCGCTGTACGTTTTGTTTACTATACATGACGTTGCAAAATAGAACATTTATTCTATCATTCTATGTGTTTTCTCTTAGAGAAGATATTGAGGGGATAGGGAGGTATGGTCCTCCGGCCAGGAGTCGGTATTTCTTCGCTTGAGGAAAGTGGCTTTTTATCCGCGAGGAAAGGAGAACATGAATTATGCCAGTCCTGGAATCAACAGAATTTACAACTCCACGAAGCGCATTACGCCATCGTCCAATTGGGGATGATAGCAAGCAGCAAGAGAGGCTCTCTCCGGATACTAGTGCGCCGACGCCAATTGTTCAACGTGCATCGCGAACGCGCACAACTACAGACGCCAGTGTCGAGGTTGATGAATGGGAGCGAGCATCGGGCAATAGTGCCGGGAGTGTAGCAGCACAGCCCCATATCCATCGTTCCAACGCAACAACGGGGCCCAAAACACTGTCAAAAACTCCAACACGAAAACAGAATGCAACACATCGCCTGCCCAAGGCGAAAAGTGCAATGGGGCGTAATGCCCATCCATTGCTCTATCTTGGTATAGGAATGCTTGGTATGTTGATACTGTGGATAGTCCTGATGGGTGTTGTGAACTGGTTCAACACTACTATGGATGATATCCACTATGGCCGTCCACGTACATTTCAGACAGACCAGTTCGTTGGACATAGCGAATCGGGTGGCGTACCCAGTCATTTTATTG
>MNIY01000024.1 GCA_001919995.1 Ktedonobacter sp. 13_1_20CM_4_53_11 | reverse complement strand
CCTTGTTCCAGAGCACGTCCGCGCCCTGGAGATTGCCCGGTCCAAACGTCCAGGCACATAGATCGCCGATCTCATAGTTCTGATTGTTGATGGTGTAATACCAGCCATTGAGCAAGGGATCGGTCGCCGCTTCCATCTGCTCGTGCGAGGTCACGTTGATAGTCTGGTCGGCGTCGTCTTTGTTGGGGCTGGAGCCGGGATCGCAACTGAAGCTCGCAGCATAAGGCATCGTAGCATAAATGGTGTTCGTACCAAAAAAGCTATGATACGCGCAGAAGGTATTGGACGCGCACTGTTGTGTATTGTCAATGCAGATGTCCTGATTTCTCTCGGTGAAGACAAAGAAAATATTGTTGATACCTGATGTCCAACCGTTATTGTTTTTTTGCGCACGAGTGACTTCGGCCTGGATATTACTGTCGAGCAAAGGACTATTGGGATACGCGATCGTATCCACCCAGGAACCGGCCAGCACAGCGTTAGAGGGAAATGCATTACCCGTCTGTGTGTACTGGTTATTAACCTTGTACAGGGGGCTGCTGCCAACGTCACCGAAGTAGCGCTTAATCAGGTTATTGTAGTTGGTAGATACATTACTTGTTGGCTCCCAGAAAATAGTATAGACATTTGTGGTACCGGCCATGACGGGACCAGTGTGGTAAGTAACGTTGGGGCTGGCAGAGCTGCTGGCTGCCCGCGAGACACTCGTACCCTGTAGAGTGTGACCTTTGTGCGGAAAGATATGAACCGGATGGGATTTGGCAGTTCCGTTAGATGCTACCGCAGAGATGGCTGCCGGCAGCAGCGCTATTGCTATGATTCCCATGAATCCTAGTAACAGCAAGAGTCCTTTTTTCAATGATTTGCTCCTTTGCGTGTTAAATGAAGTATAACGTTTTCGACGGAGAGTATGGCACACCAGTGGGTCTCACGCTCTGTTTGGACACCTGTTTTTTAGAAAATAAGCATAGCTCAACAATGATAAGTTTAACCGATGCACATTCTTCTGCGCTTCCCCCGAACACTTATAGATGAAAAAACAATATTTTTATGTACTTGCCATAGCTCTAATGTAAAGCGACGGCAAGAGAAAACGCGCAAATGAAGCTCTCAAGCGGCCCCCGGTGAATAATACTTGTGATAAATAGCACTCAATAGTAAATCGAGCGGCCTCTCCTCTGGTTAACAATGCTTGTGGTAAATAGTACTTCTGAGTAAACCAGGGACAAAACGTCATCCTTAGAGAAGACAATGTTTTAGTCTTACATAAGACAATATATATCTAGTTGCCATAATTCTAATGTAAGACAACAGAGAGAAACGCGAAACTATGTAGTTTCTTAAATACTTCTCTCTGAAAGCTCCCTACCAGCCCTCAACGATTTTCCCTCCTATAAACATTGACACAAAGCACTCTCGGGAATAATATAAACAAGGTACCTGAAAACGCAATCGTTGTTCAGAACCATGGTTCTACCAAAAACCAGGACAAAACCATGGAGTTCATGACGCCGTATAAAGAAACGCTAACGTGTATGGCCAACGTGTATAGTAGGGGGAGCCTTGCGGTTGCCCTGGCCTGCATCGCCTTGAGGATCAAATACTATGTCGCAAAGACAGAACGGCAACTCCGCTAATGCTGATGACAGTAGCATCGATGAACTGAAACGACTACTTACAGAAGGAGTTAGTTTCGACCAACCAGCAGTTTCACCCGTGTCACCGGGCTCAAAGAAAACAGACGATGAGGACAAGGAAGTTCACCATGGCGGCGATACACAGGGGGCGATAGGGCTATACGCCGAGGCCGCACAGGATATGGCGACCGCGGGACTGGAACTAAGTTTGGGAAGGCACTTTGCCTGCGTCGACTACTGCAACCAGGTAGCAGAAAAAGCCGCGCAAGCAGTCAGTCTACTCCGTTTCGGCCGCAGGTCCATGTACGACCATGACCTGCGCGCGCTGGGCGCAACAGTTGGTGCGCCGGAAGAGATACAAGATGAGATGGCCAGGCTATCGCCATTTCACCCTGAAGCCTTCTACGTCGATACACCGCCAGAAGAAGCCGATGGGGTTATTAGCGCGTACCAGGCCGAAAGTTATATAAAAAGTGCTCGTCAAGTATTGCGTTGGGCTAGAGGTATTGTCTTAGGTCCGTAACTTTTGTGTACGAACCAGAAACCTAATGGAGCATGTTTGGGAGGATATTTTGACACAACAAATAACAAACTCGACACTGGAAGACGCGGTCAAAAAATCACCGCGCAAATGGGTCTATCTATTTAACGAAGGCAACGCTGATATGCGCACATTGCTCGGTGGCAAAGGCGCGGGCGTGGCCGAAATGACCAACGCGGGACTACCCGTCCCACCTGGTTTTACCATCACTACCGAAGCTTGTATCGCCTACTACGAGGCCGGGAAGCGCTTTCCACAGGGTATGTGGGAGCAGGTACTGGCAGCGCTGAAGATCATTGAGCAGCAGACGGGCAAAGGTTTCGGCGACAAAGACAATCCCCTGCTCGTCTCTGTACGCTCAGGGGCCAAGTTCTCTATGCCAGGTATGATGGATACCGTGCTCAACCTCGGTATCAACGACGAGACCGTCCAGGGCCTGGTAAAACTGACCGGGGATGAGCGATTCGCCTACGACGCCTATCGCCGCTTTATCCAGATGTTCAGCAAAATCGTGCTGAACACCGATCCCGCCGACTTTGAAAAGATCCTGGACAAATACAAAGAGCGCGCGGGCGTCAAAACCGATGCCGAAATTCCCGCCGACCAACTCAAGCAACTCGTCACCGAGTTCAAACAGGTTGCCGAACGCCAGTCCGGCGAACCCTTCCCCACTGACGTTTACAAGCAGTTGGAAAAAGCCATAGAGGCTGTTTTCTCCTCGTGGAATAACAAGCGCGCCATCGACTACCGCAACTTCAACAAGATCCCGCACGATCTCGGCACCGCCGTCAACGTGCAGAGCATGGTCTTCGGCAACATGGGCAACGACAGCGGCACCGGCGTCGCCTTCACCCGCGACCCGGGCACAGGCGAGAAGCAGCTCTACGGTGAATACCTGCTCAATGCCCAGGGCGAAGATGTCGTTGCTGGTATTCGCACGCCCTCGAAAATCAGCCGCCTGCAACAAGACCTCCCCGAGGTCTACAAACAATTCCAGGATATCGCGCAACGCCTGGAGCGCCACTACCGCGACATGCAAGACATGGAATTCACGGTGGAAAAAGGTCGCCTCTACATGCTCCAGACGCGCTCTGGTAAGCGCGGCGCCCAGGCCGGCATAAAAGTCCTCGTCGATATGGTCGAGGAAGGTGTGATTTCCGAGCAGGAGGCCGTCAAACGCGCCGACACGACCCAGGTCTATCAACTGCTGCTGCCACGCTTCGACGAGAATGAGAAGAAAGTGGCCGCCAGCGAGGGACGACTGCTGGCTAAAGGTCTCAATGCCTCCCCTGGAGCTGCCAGCGGGAAGGCCGTTTTCGACGCGGACCGCGCCGAAGAGATGGGCAAAGCCGGCATACCTGTTGTGCTGGTGCGCCCGGAGACGAGCCCTGACGATGTCCACGGTATGCTGGTCGCCAAAGGTATTCTCACAGCCCGTGGCGGCGCCACCAGCCACGCGGCGGTAGTCGCTCGCGGACTTGGCCTGCCCTGCGTCGCCGGCTGCGAGGGTATCCGCGTCAACGAGGCGGAGCATCTCTTCCACGTCGTTGACTCCGATTTCGTCTTGCGCGAAGGCGACGACATTTCTATCGACGGTGCCACAGGCGAGGTCTTCGCGGGCATCATCAAGACCGTCGAAGCCGACTACGAGCACGAGACCGATCTGCAAAAACTGCTCGGTTGGGCCGACCAGTACCGCCGGCTCGGCGTCTGGGCTAATGCCGACTATCCCCGCGATGCCAAACGTGCGGTCACCTTCGGCGCCCAGGGCATCGGCCTCTGCCGCACCGAGCACATGTTCATGGAGCAGGAGCGCCTGCCTATCGTGCAAAAGATGATCCTCTCCAAGAGCAAGGAAGAGCGACAGGCAGCCCTTGATCAGCTGCTCCCCTACCAGCGCAGCGACTTCAAAGGCATCTTCGAGGCCATGGTCGATCCTAAGACGGGCGAAGGTTACCCCGTCGTCATCCGCCTCATCGACCCGCCCCTGCACGAGTTCCTGCCCTCTTACGAAGAACTGCTGGTCGAGGTGACGCGCCTGGAGACCAGTGGAGAAAATCCCAGGGAACTCGAAGAGAAACGCAAGCTGCTCGATGAAGTCGGCTCCATGCGCGAAATGAACCCCATGCTCGGCCTGCGCGGCTGCCGCCTGGGACTGCTCTTCCCCGAGATCAACATCATGCAGACGCGTGCCATCCTCGAGGCGGCCCTCGAAGTGGCCAGAGAAGGGAAGAAACTGCAGCCCAAGATCATGATCCCGCTGGTTGGACATGTCAACGAGCTGAAAGAGGTTCGCCGCCAGCTGGAGGCCGCGGCCAAAGAGATTGCTGGCGAGGAGGGTAACTCCGCCGTCGCCTACAAATTCGGCACGATGATCGAACTGCCGCGCGCAGCACTGACCGCGGATCAGATCGCCACCGTCGCGGAGTTCTTCAGCTTCGGCACCAACGACCTGACGCAGACAACCTTTGGCTTCAGCCGTGACGATGCCGAGGGCAAATTCTTGCTCAAGTACGTCGAGGGGCTGACAGAGCCAGGCGTCGAGGGGAAAGTCAAGATACTTCCCGTCAACCCGTTCCAGACCATCGACCGCGACGGCGTCGGCCAGCTGGTGCGTATGGCGGCGGAGAACGGCCGTCAAGCCAATCCCCACCTGGAACTGGGTATCTGCGGCGAACACGGCGGCGATCCCGATAGCATCGAGTTCTTCCATATGGTCGGCCTCGACTACGTCAGCTGCTCGCCCTACCGCGTCCCCGTAGCCCGTCTCGCTGCCGCCCAGGCTGCCCTGAGCACAAGCGAACGCGACAAGTAGATTATACAGAGAAGCACCTGTGGTTGCGGTGAAACTGCAACCACAGGTGCTTCTCCATCTTCAATCCTGTAATGTTTGAGACCAGGATAGTTCTACCGATTCCGCTCTCAGGATGTGAGGATTGACGCTCAACGCGTGGCTGCGTAGGTCGCGATCACGACGCCGGTGTTCGTCGTCTTGGCCCCGACAAGCCGGAGAGTGGCAAAGGCACTGCCTTCGGGGAAGAGACGGCGTCCCGATCCCAGCACCAGCGGGTGGATGAGGAGCACGTACTCGTCGATGAGGTTGGCCCGCATCAGCGACTGGACCAGTTCTCCGCTGCCCATGATCACGAGATCCTTGTCCAGCTCCTCCTTGAGCCTGGCCACAGCCTCTGCGGCATCGCCCTTCAGCAGCGTGGAGTTGATCCACGGGAGCGGTTCAGAGAGCGTCGTGGACGCCACGTACTTCTGTAGGTTGTCGAGCCTCGCCGAGAAGGGGCTGTCCTTCTGCTTGGGCCAGTAAGCGTAAAATTCCTCGTAGGTCCAGCGCCCAAGCAGCAGGGCACCGAAGTGGGGCGTACTCTCTCCGGCCGCAGTCATCGCGGCGTAGGGCGTCGCCCAGCCGCCGTGCTCAAAGCCGCCGCGGCGGTCCTCGTCCGGCCGTCCCGGCGCCTGCATGACCCCGTCGAGCGTCAGATTCGTGAATACAACGACTTTGCTCATAAGCAGTTACCTCCTTAGAAACTCTCGCGGGCGCCAGCTCAGGCCCGTTCGATCGCGCGCTCAACCGCACTTGGGAGGCGCGTCTCAAAGTCCAGGAGCCCGACCCAGTCCGGATGGATGAAGATGCGCGTCATGCGCGGATAGAGGGGGGCCGCCTGATCGAGCAAGGCCTGTCCGTCTTCCTCGCCCATCGTCCGGCGGATCATCGCGGCGTACTCGGGGGCGATGCCCTCGACCGTGTCGATGCGCACCGTCCCCCGAATGAGGAGGATCTTGGGGGGCGACGAGTCACGATCGATGCTCACCGCCACCTTTGAGCCATTCTTCAGTACCTTCGTCTTCGGGGCATCCGTCGCTGTCGCCAGCACGATCTCCTGCCCGTTCCAGTGGAACCCGATGGGCACGACGCGGGGCGTGCCGTCGCGCCAGGTGTAAGCCAGGTGCGCAGGGCTCTTCGACTGCAACAATTGCTGGGCGACCGGGTCTCGAAGCAGACCAATGTCTCCTTGCCTGGTTGGCATCACTATCTCCTTTCGTTCAGGGAATCGACGCTCCTCACGCAGCAGCGCGCGCTGCACGTCTCGATCTCGATGGCCGAGTCCTCCGAAGCTCGCAAGCGGTCGAGCAGGCTTTCAGACTGAACGCAAACCATCCTGGGGGTGTGAATTGTCATGTTGTCGCTCCTTCTCTTATGGACCAGATGCTATTTGCAAATGGCAAGTGGGTATATCCTCTTATTCCAAGAGCATGAGGGACAATCGGCAATGCTACAAGCGCGTACCAGAACGAGTGGCGTTTCCAACTCATTCTATCACGCAGAAACCTCAAAAAGCGTTGCAGAACTCACCAATTTACATTGAGAAACGCCAGAAGCATTACTGGTGATGATGATGCTCATGATGCGTGTGATTGTGACCATCCGTACCGGACGGTGCGCTCCCCTGTCAACACCCCGGTTCACCAGGATGCCCGCAACAGGTCTGGCGTAATACTACCCGCCGCCAGAGATTGCTCGTGAGTTTGCTTAATTTCTCAGGAAGGGGCATAGGTTGATCGAGATTGGTCAATAACTGGCGGAATGTACCTCTTGTAGCCATAGATCGTGTTCTCCTTAAGACTCCACGCGCTGTTCCGACTCAGGCTTACTCGTTTTTTGATCCTCCGCGAGCACTTGCTTGACAAGCTCGCGCGCCTTTTCAAGCGTGACGCCTGACTTGAGCAAGACCTGGCCGGCAAGACTCTCTTCTTCGCGCAGCAGGCCCAGCAGCAGGTGCTCCGTTCCAATATAGTGATGGCCAAGGGAGCGCGCCTCCTGTACCGCCAGTTCGATACTCGCCTTCCCCTGCTGCGTCATCACAAGCTGGCTATCACCCACTGGCTGCTTCCCCGCCGGGTGCAACGTTTCGATCTGCTTCCGCACCTCGCTCGGCTGCACCTCTAACCGGTTCAGTACCCTGGCTCCGACCCCCTCCCACTCGCTCATGATCGCCAGCAACACATGCTCTGTTCCGACGCCATCATGATTATACCGGTATGCTTCCTCATTCGCCAGCGACAACACTTTGCGGGCTCGCTCAGTGAATCTAGCATACGGGTGATTTGGCCCTGGTCCCATGCTCACGACGACCCGCTGGTTCTCCACGAAGTCCTTGACACCCGCTGGGGTGAAGCGGTATTCGCCAGCGATGCGATACGCGATCAATTCACCGCGCGTGACCAGTCGCCTGACCGTCACCGGGTCGATCCGCAGCAATTCTGCGACCTCTTCTGTCGTCAATAGACGTTCCATAAGTGTCTCTCTTGATAATATCGATGAAATTGACAGGTCTGAGAATAGTATAGATTATTTTGAAGTAATTTGCAATCTTCGGGAATAGCAGATAGACATTTGGAGATGATGGCTGTCATCCTTCGCTGCGCTCAGGATCTGTGCATTCGTCGAGCCAGATCCTTCGCTGCGCTCAGGATGACATACAGGGGCCCTGTATGGTTTACCCACATCCAGGTACCCCTACCAGTTCTGATCTATAAAACTAGCGGGTTGGTCCAGGATAATCCAGGCAGTGATAATACTTCCTCTTTCGATATTTGGTTGAAATCCTGGAGCAGCGTCCACCGGAAACATACAAATCTCATGTAAGTAAAATACTCTTCCTGTCTCACGACTACGCCATGAGGCAAAAACCTCATATTGTTTGCGATCTTCGTGTAGCACCACGTCCCTGACTTTGGCATTAACAGGCATTCCCTCCCGCATGAAATAATCTCGCCTCATGTTTTCATTTTCTCGTCTTATATTTTCACTTTTCTTAGCT
>MNIY01000100.1 GCA_001919995.1 Ktedonobacter sp. 13_1_20CM_4_53_11 | reverse complement strand
ATGATATAACGAACAGCCTTTATTCCAATACAGAACAGGATATCTATCATGGCACCATCATTCCGGGGCGAAGTGCGAGCCCCAGACTTCCCCAGTGGGCTGGATTGGATCAACAGCGACCACCCTTTACACATCAAAGACCTGCGCGGTCGCATCGTCATCATCCACTTCTGGACTTTTTGTTGTATCAACTGCATGCATGCGCTGGCACAATTGCGCGAGCTCGAAACAACCTTTCCCGGAGAGCTCACCGTCGTCAGCGTTCACACGGCCAAATTCCCCAACGAGAAACTGACTGAGAGCGTGCGTGATGCCGTCCTACGCTACAGCATAGATCATCCTGTCGTAAATGATAGAAATCAGCATCTCTGGCAGCAATACGCCATAAAAGCATGGCCTACCCTTGTCTTCGTCGACCCGGAAAATAGAGTCATTGCCAGGCACGAGGGCGAACTTAACCCGGAAGCTGGAAAGGCATTGCTTAGGGAGATGATTGCGGAATTTGACGCCGCCGGACTGCTGGATCACCGCCCCTTGCGCTTTGCACATCAGACCACCTCCGGCTCATTCCTGGCCTTTCCGGGCAAAGTGGCAGTCGATGCCAGAGCCGACCGCCTCGTCGTCAGTGACTCAACGCACCACCGCCTGGTCGAAACGAACCTGTCTGGCAAGGTACAGCACATCATCGGCACTGGTGAGCCCGGTCATACAGATGGCACATTTGCACAAGCCGAGTTCAATCGCCCCCAGGGAGTGACCCTTGCTGGGGGTACGCTCTTTGTGGCAGATACCGAGAATCATCTGATCCGGCGCGTCAACCTTGTTACGCAACAGGTAGAGACGATAGCGGGCACTGGCGAACAATATGGCATGGTACATACACCCATAGAAGGGCCGGCACACAGTGTTGCGCTCAATTCGCCCTGGGACATCGTGTGCCATGGCGACGATCTCTACATCGCCATGGCGGGCTCACACCGCATCTACATACTGCACCTCGCCAGTGGCATCATCGCGCCGTTCGCAGGTGCAGGCCCCGAAGCGCTGCGCGATGGCAGCTATCAAGAAGCCCTCTTCGCGCAACCTAATGGGCTAACGCTCGATGACCATCGCGTACTTTATGTGGCCGATAGCGAATCGAGCGCCGTTCGTGCGATTGCTCTCTCAGGCCCACCACGTGTCACCACCCTTGTCGGCACCGGTCTCTTTGATTTCGGCGACGTCGATGGCGTGGGCGATGAAGCGCTATTGCAACATGTACAGGCAGTCTGCGCCGTAGATGGCCAGCTATACCTGGCGGATACCTACAACAATCGCATCAAAGTACTCAACCCGCAGACACGCGCAGTACGGTCCTTCGCGGGCACTGGCGTCGCCGGCTTCAAAGATGGCGCGCCTGATAGTGCCCAATTTAACGAACCTGGCGGCCTGGCAGCCGCCGCAGGCAAACTCTACGTAGCTGACACCAACAACCACGCCATCCGTGTAATTGATCTACCCACGGGAGCTGTCGAGACGCTCACAGTGCACATGTAACGACATCGCCTCCAATCCCCCATCAAATCAACCAGTCAGGCTATCAACTGGTGCTGAGTGCGCGGCACCTTCGCTTGTTGCCCCTGCATTACCAGTCCTACGGCGCCTCAGCAACAAAGCGCAGGCATAGAAAATGATCACAAGAACAAGCAACCAGTGATAGCCGAATAGCATACTGAAGTACTCAAGGCCGCCACCAACCATAATGCCAAGGAGGTTGGAGGCGAAAGAGATATCGGCGCTTTCGCTGTCACGGAAAGAATTGGCGAAAATGATGTTTGCCAGGAAGACCGGCGTGAAGGCCAGGACGCTGGCGAGTAAGTAGCGGGCGATAGGGTTGCCCAGCAGTAAGGCTTCGGGCGGTAGGAAAAGGTTCAAGATGAGGACTCCGAAGAGCAAGAGATACCAGATGCTGATGCGGCGTATTTTGAGGCGGCTGTTGACGAGCACGGCCAGCAGTACGCTGCTGAGTATGGCGAAGAAGACGAGCGAGTTGACAAACCATGTACTCCCGAAGAGGAGCGAGAAGGTGGTCAGACTTTTGACTTCGAGCACCATAAAGGCAACGCCAAGGAAGAACATGTGCCAGTCGAAGCGGCGTAGGGTTTTGCGTGGGGCAAGCAGCAGTGTGCCGCCCAGCGCATAGAAGGCCACCATTAGAAGGCCAAGAACATATATCAAGGGGAAGCTGTGATCACGCAGGTAGAGGAAGGGCCAGTCGTCGGTTGCCATAGTGTCGTTTGTCAAGGGGTAGTAGCCCTCGCCGATGACGCGCAAGTCTTTGCTGCTGGAAGCAGTTTCATGATAGGGACCGAACATGCCCGTCGGGAGAGTTTTAAGTCGTGGACCAACCATGATGGTGGCTGCACGACCCCAGCCACCGTAGGTAGAGACGAGTGGCTCCTGGTTGAAGGCATGTCCTGCCATGTTAGCCAGTTTCTGCACCAGCCAGTCCTCGCGATAGAAGTTGTAGAAGACTACGAGGCCATCGTTGCTTAAGCGTGCGCGGGCCGCCTTGATCGACTCCTCCGTGAGCAGGAAGCTTTCGAGGCGCAGACTGGTGTTACTGGAAGTGAGGGTGAGTGAGTCAGGCAGGGCGAAGATGATCAGGTCATATTTTCCTTTGTCGTTCTGGAGAAAGGAGCGACCATCGTTGATGACCACCTTCACGCGGGGATCGCTGTAGGGTTGGTCAGGATTGAAGCGAACGCCAAGTTGCTGGATGGTAGGGTCGATCTCCACGGCCGTGACCGACTTGACCCCGTAGACGAGGGCAGTAGAGACATCAGAGCCGCTGCCAGCGCCCAGGATCATGGCGTGCTTGAATGAACTACCATTGAAGAGTTCGTACGCACGACGGTAGAAGGGTTCCTTGTATTGCCAGGGCACCATGGCCTGGTGACCGCCAGCGTTGTTGACATCGACAATGTAGCCGCCCTGTGGCAAGGGATGAAGCAGGATTTTGTAGTAGGGCGACCAGTAGGCATCGCGCTGCAACTGAATAACGATGATGAGGCTGACCAGGAATGTGCTCGCAACGAACAAAACCGTCTGGCGTGAACTTAACACCAGGATGAGGAGCGTCAACATGACGAACCAGACAAGCGGTGGAAGAGCGAAATAGGCGATGACGGAGAAGCAGGCAATGCCTACCAGGCTGCCAATGATGTCAAAGGTATAGGCGGTGAGTGGCATAATCTGGGTAAATAGCTGCCCGAAAGAACGCGAGAGCGGAATGAAACAGGCGGTGACCAGTCCGAAAATAATAGGGAGAACGGCGTAGTTATCAGCCGTTGCGCCCTGCGTTTCACCTGCACCGTAGTAGAGCACCTGGGTCGAACTGATGTGCAGGTCGAACTTGTTCCACATGACAATGATGGCCAGTAGAAGCACCATGAGCGGGAAAGGTGGGAACCAGAAACGTTTGCGACGTGCCGTGAGCATGCCCAGGCCAATCCCCAAAAACGAGGCGAGCAGGACAAAGTTATTGAAATAACTCAGGAAGCGCACGTAGGATGGTATCCAGCGGATGCAGAGCAGTTCGAAGAAGAGCATGGCGAATGAGAGCAGGAAGATGCGCACACGTGGGTTGGTGATAAAGAGCGTTTTGGGTGTATCGGAAAGCAGCAATGATCTGAGCCAGGTAAAGATACGATTGGACGATACGCGGGTGACTAACTGAGCCATGAGAACCTGCCTTTCAAAAAGTAGTAAAACATCTGACATTCTGGTATCTCGGCGTTCCGTTCGCAGACTTCAAGAAGGAGCTACTCTGTTATACCTCTTCTAAACGCAGCCTGCTACCCAAAAGTTTCAACACATACCGATTTGGTAGCAGCGCAAAGCGATCGACTGTAGGTGCCGATTTATCGTGCACCCGATTTATCGTGCACCCGATTTATCGGCCCTGCTTCCGCCCGCACACCTACAATTATTTCATACACCCAGGACAAGACCTCAAGAAGACCCGCACAGGGCTTTTTGGTATATAATAAAGAGGACAACATGGGAGTAAATGGAACCAGGCATCTGCTAGAGAAATATACATAGGAGAAAAGTTGAGTAGTTTCTTTACCGGCCTGATACGCGCTCTTTTCTTGCGCTGTCCCAACTGCGGCAAAGGGAAACTTTTTCGCAGAGGCTACACTATGTACGAAAGATGCTCGGTTTGCGGCTGGCGTTTCGAGCGCGAACCCGGCTATTGGACGGGGGCGATAGCACTCAATCTCGTCGTGACCGAACTCTTGATAGCAATCGTAATCGTGCCATTAGCTACCTGGCTTGCCCTCACCCAGCAACCAATCACTTTGCTGATAGTCATTGGTCTGCCACTGCCCTTTATATTACCCTTCCTCTTCTTCCGCCACGCAAAAAGCTTCTGGATGAGCATTGATTTCAGAATTCACCCGGTCGACCCTGAGGAGCGCAGGTAGCTTCTTGGTTCAATCAAAAGGCTGGAGATACTCTCGCTCCGCCTCCCACATCTCATCGAACATTGCGCTGATCTCGGCAGGTGAGCAGACAGCTGCACTCAACGGGTCAAGTAATAGTGCGTAACGTGCTGCCTCCTTATCCCCGGTGAGCAAGGCCTCGCACATGAGCGAGTGAATTGACATGTGATTACGATTGAGTGCCGCCAGTTGCTCAGGTAGTGACCCAAAGTGGCACGGCTGCACACCGTTCTGATCGACGAGACAGGCCACCTCTACGCAGCCATCGGGCAAGTTGTCGATCAGACCAGTGTTGCGCACGTTGCCGTAGATCACCGTTGGACGACGCATCGTCACTGCCTCAATAATGTAAGAACAGTATTCGGGGCTCCGTGTGAAAGGGATTGCTTGTGTGCCATCAAGCATTTCGCGAATGGAGCTATCTTTCTCTTCACGCCAGGTAGGCCAATTGTTCGCATAGAATCCGGTTTCACCCAGATATCCCTCGCGGCAGTAGCGCTCGATCAAATCAGACCGTTTGCGGAAGTAGGGGACATACTCGGAAAAGTGGCCGCTACTCTCGGTCACAAATGCTCCGAAGTAGCGCATGATCTCGAAACGGACGGGGTCGCGTTCATAGACCTCCGGTATCCGTGCTCGTTCGCGTAAGCGAGGGTACATGTCTTGCCCCTGGTATTGCAGCTCCGTAAACCAGGCGTTGTGGTTAATACCAGCACAGTGCCATTGTAACTCGTTGTAGGGAACCTCCAGATATTCTGCTAACTGTTTCGAGGTATGTTGCACACTGTGGCACAGGCCCACCGTCCGCATGCCAGTGCTGGCAAGTGCTGCAAAGGTCAAGATAGACATGGGATTCGTGTAGTTAAGCACCCACGCCTGCGGGCAGAGACGTTCCGCGTCATGCAAGATGTCGAGCCAGGCGGGGCCGGTACGCAGTGCCTTGAAAATGCCGCCTGGACCGATGGTATCGCCAATGCACTGGTTGATCCCATACTTCATGGGAATATCGAAGTCGTGGCGCACGTTCGCCAGACCTGCTACCTCAATTGCGTTGACGATGAAATCACTACCCGCCAGCAAGTCACGCCGCTCAGTGGAAGCACGAACCGTCCAGCGCTTCCCACTCTGGGCAATGAGTCGTTCAGCAACCCGGCACGCTAATTCCAGGCGTGTGGAATCGATATCTACCAGGGCGAAACAGCCTTCGTCTAACCCTTCGATCTGCAAAATGTCAGTCGTCAGCTGACGAGCGAAAACGGTGCTTCCGGCACCTAAGATGGTAATGTATGGCATGGTCAATGTATATCCTTGGGGACAGGCCCCGTCGATTTGCGAACAATAAGCTGGGTCGGAATAATCAGTGGAGAAGCCTCTCCTGTGCCTTCTATCATAGCAATGAGCCGGTGTACCGCGGCGCGCACCATCTCCACACGATCCTGTCGCACAGTCGTGAGCGGCGGATTAGTATACTGACTGAATTCGACATCATCAAAGCCAACCAGTGAAACATCGTCCGGAACACGCAGACCGTGTTCCGTGAGCGCACGTAGAATACCCATAGCCATCAAATCGCTCCCGGCAACGATGGCAGTAAAGTCGCGCCGTTCGGCAAGAAGTGCTCTGGCTGCCTCATAGGCATCATCAATATTCCAACCTGACTGGCGCACCAGGCCAGGGTCCGGCGCAACACCCGCATACGCAAGCGCTTGCTGGCATCCTAACAGACGCTCCATACCGGCAAGGTCAACGGTTTGCCCGGTCAGGAAAGCAATGTGCCTGTGTCCCAGAGAAAGCAAGTGCTCAGTAGCCCGGCGCGCACCATCCATGTTATCCGATTTGACATAGGTGGCATGGCCTCCTTGACCCTTCCTATCGATGAATACAGTGGGAATGGCAGCATGAATTAAAGCCTGAATGCGTGAATCTGTTGCGTGGAGAATAATGGCCCCGGCAACTCGCCGGGTCTGCAAACTACGTATGTAATTCTCTGGAGAATTGCCGTGCGGGCGGGAAGGCAAAAGCAAATCATAGCCCAACGCAACCGCCTCACGCTCAATGTTTTGCAGCACACCCAGGTAGAAGTATTGCGACGTTTGCCCAAGGTGCGAAAGTGGCAGGTTGTTGTCTTCAGGAAAGAGGCTCACAGCAATCACCCGAGAGTGTTGTCGAACCAGGCTCTGGGCGACGACATCGGGTTCATATCCAAGTGCAGCGATTGCAGCATGAACACGCTCTCTCACTTCATCACTCACTCGCGCTGATCCATTGAGCGCCCGTGAAACCGTTGCACGCGAGACTCCTGCTAACTGAGCGACCTGTTCGCTCGTGGCCATGCAGAACCTCCTTAACTCGAGTATGTAGACGTGTCCATATCTCTACTTCTAGTATCACACCCTCCAGGAGGTCTTGTCAAG
>MNIY01000179.1 GCA_001919995.1 Ktedonobacter sp. 13_1_20CM_4_53_11 | reverse complement strand
GTCCGTCGCATTATAGCCAAGCTTGGTGTGCAGCGCCGCACCCAGGCTATCCTCGTGGCGATGCGCCTTGGCATTGTTGCGCAGGTGCCCAGCGCTGTCTAAATGCGCTTGAAACCAGAGCTAGCTCCATGTGAGTTGCGCAACTTGGGCTAGATCCTTCGCTCTCGCTCAGGATGACATGTTTGAAACCAGAGCTAGCTCCATGTGAGTTGCGCAATGAGCTCATTGATGTGAAGCCCTCCGCGGCCTGAAAGCCAGGAGGGCTTCATGAACATATCTCTACGTCTCCGCAACATCCAGCTCAGGAGCATTGGCGCGGAGCTCCTTCGCTTCCTCCTCCACATGTGGAAACTGATCTGGATGCGCTGCTTGCCAGGCTTTCCAGGATGCATAGACGAAGACTGATGCGACTCCCGCGATGGGAATCGCCAGGATCGCGCCCCCTGGGGAACGAGCATGGCGAAGATGGTCACTCCAGCAATCACATCAGCCCGCAGCCAGACCCACTTGTAGGTGCGGGCTACTCTGACTCCCGGGATGACCGTTTCAATGAGGCGCAGAGCACCGTGTGCCTGTTTCCGGCTCTGTTTTGATGATCCGTGTTCATTGCTGTTGACCTCGTTGTGTTTCTCCCCGAGAGCCCTCAGGTCAGTTCACTTTGCCAGCGTGATGCCGGTAAAATCAGCCACCTTCATCAACCGTTCCTCATCACGCTGCCCCAGGCAACGAGCAGTGCACTTCTTTCCCCTAGTCGTTCATCATGTCAATGACAGCCGTAGTGGCGAGTATCAAGACGTCGTCGGCACCGGGAGAGATATTCACCCCGTAGGTGTCGGCAACTCTGAACCACTTCTTGGAGATCTCCGCCACCTGGTTGCGTCCATTGCTTATCTCATATTCATGATCCAGGATATTGCCTTGCGCATCCAGGTTATCGCCGCCTGCCACATGGATGTCGTACCGTTGACGCAGCGGTGTGACCAGGGCTTTCTTCACCGTCGCTAACACCTGGCCATTGCGGTAAATGCTGTAGGTGTCTTTGACGTGCATGACCTTCTCCTGGATCGCCGCCAGTTCGTTGCCCTGCATGTCTTTAAAGGCCAGGTGCTCTCGTAAGCGGAAGGCCTTGCCATCGACAAAGTACATGCGCTGGCCCAGTCCATTCTCAATCCAGTAATCGTCGCCGAACGCCACAAGTTTTTGCCGCATGCGATAGCGACTACTGCCTTCTTCTCTTCTTCCTGGCCCTGGTGGACCCCCACCTGCTCTTCTTCGTAACACGATTGATCTCCTTTTCCTCTGTTATGTGCCAGCCTGCTCTTGAATGCTAGTAACTGTTCAAAATCTTTTGCTTCTCAGCATCAAACTCGGCGTCGGTCAAGATACCCGATTCATGCAACTGCCCAAGTTGCTTTAGCTGCTCCATTTTCTCAGTCGTCATCCCGCCAGATGGCGCTGGTGCAGCCGCCTGTGGCGCAGGCTGTTGATACATTGGAGGTGGCGGTTGCTGGTAAACGGGCTGCGCTGGTGCCGCCTGCCCCGCGGCTTGCTGCTGCTGGAGATCGTCAATCTGTGCGTTCTGCTGAGCATCCATCTGGGTTTGCTGTGCCGATTTCGTGGCCACGTGATGGCCTGCTGCATAAGCAACGCCGCCGACCGCGGCTGTTCGGACAACTGCCCGGCCAACTACTCGTCTTCGTAACATGGTGGTTCTCCTTTTACTCGGCAGCTTTTACTTCTACCAGGTTCTGCTTGGCAGCTTCCGCTGCCAGTTCTGCCTCCAACATCTGCACTACAGCCGGTGCAACCAGCCCTCCGTCAAGAGGGATGCCGCCCGCGTTCATGATCGCTTCCTTTAAGCCGAGGGCCCAGGTTTGCTCGATCAGCAGGAGAGCAGCAGAACTGTTGTTGGGGAGATAGCCCGCTACCGCTTCGACATCATCCTGCTCGAGCACCTCAAGTAGGTCACTGGCGATGGGGCCCAACCGCTCCGTCTCCTCGCTATTGAGGTCGCTCAATTCCATCACGGCAGTGTTGCCCTGTTCATCTTTCAAAATCAAGAGCAGATCGATTACCCGGATGATACCTTTGTCACGCGCTGCGACTAGTTCCGGCAGAATCTGGCCCGTGAATCGATTGCCCTCAAATCCGATGAGGACGTATTCCAGGGGACCGAGAGTCATAACGTTTCTCCTTTACTTTTCTTGAAAGAAGGTCATGCGTGGTTCTACAGAGCCGTACCCACGTATGATCCACTTCGCTATTCCTTTGTTCATCGCTACATTGCTTGCGGTAACTCTCTCAGCATGCGAACACCATGTCCGCACACTGTGGTGGCCGTTCCGTACAACTTGCGCTCATGTACAACGAACTGCTGCCGTCGCGGCGCACCGGATAAACTTGACTGCTGCTTCGAGTATAGTGCCATAGAGACGAAAGCACATCTTCAGAACACGCTATTTTTGGACGCTCCACAGGCAGGTGAGGGAAACGGGATAGCCGGGACAGGTAATGTGTTTACACTAGTCATTGCTTCCTGAATAATCACCATGGCTCATATCATGCCTACTATCCTTTGTCGAGTAAATATGTATGGGTGCCATTGGTCGAACTCGTGTCAACCACCGTGAGTTGTGTTCCCTGCGGGGAAATAGCAAGAGATTCCGTACTGCCATTGACGACAAAGAGGATATTGAAAGGAGAGCCTGTATACTTGTTGCTTTTCGTCCCCCAATCACAGTCGGTCGGAGAACACTTGGAAAACGGGTGAACGGTGATATTGGTGCCATTGTTCGTGATATCCATCTTCGTGATACCCTGGGTGATGTTCTGATCGGCATTGACCCAGTTCCCGCTCAACTGTGCAGCAGGCAGGACGGTAGCGGTGGCGTTAGCATTGGCCGTCGCCCTGGCATTGGCTGTGGCCGTGGCGTTGACATTGCCATGCGCCTGAGCTGTGCCCGTGGCATGAGTGTTGGCTGTCGCCGTCGCGTTCTTATTGGCCGTGGCGGTACCATTGGCATTGCTGTTGGACTGAGCTGTGCCCGTGGCATGAGCGTTGGCCGTGCCGGTGACATTGGTGTTGGCCGTTGCCGTGGCGTTGGCGCTCGATTGCGCAGACCTGTTTGAGAAAGCATTTGCAATGAGACCCATACCCCCCAGCACTACGAGCAGCGGCAACAGGTACAGGCACTGGCTGGATCGCCCGGGTAAATGCATCGGCAAAGGCGGTGACGGTAGGATAGCGCTCGCCCGGCTTTTTTGCCAGCGCCCGTCCAACGACGGCGTCGATCTCTGGTGAAAGCGTGGGGTTGATGGTGCTGGGTGGGGTTGGCCAGCTCTTGAGATGTGCATCCCTCAGTTGCTCAATGCCGCCCTGAAAGGGGAGGCGACCCGTGAGCAATTGATAGACCAGCACCCCAAGGGCATATTGATCGCTTGCCGGGACGACCTGTCCCTCCCACTGCTCTGGCGCCATGTACTCGGGAGTGCCGCGAATGTCGAGGCCACTGACCCGCGCCTCAGGGATGGGTTGCGCGAAACTGAAGTCGGCCACCAGCATGGCTGGAGGTCCATTCAAGGTACTGCGGATGAAGACATTGGCAGATTTGACATCGCGGTGCACGATGCCCTGGTCATGGGCGTATTGCAGGGCAGCGGCAACCTGGCGCACCAGACGCGCCGCGTCTTCCAGGGTGAGCACGTCGTCGTTCGACCGCTTCTCGAGCCAGGTTGCCAGTGACCCTTCAGAGCAATAGGGAGTCACGATAAAAGGGACGACTTCCCCGTCTACTGTCTCAGTGCCATAATCGAGCAGGGGTAAGATATTCGGGTGTGTGAGTTGTGAAATGGCTCCCGCCTCAAATAGAAAGGCTCGCGAGGCACTTTGCGCATCGTGCGTCAAGGGGTGCGCATAGGCATGGAGAAGCTTGAGGACCACCTCCTGTCGATTCCTTAACGTGTCCTCGACCAGGTAAACTTCGCCGGTGCTGCCGCTGCCAAGTGGGCGCACCATGCGGTAGCGGTTATTTTTCATGGTTTCGAGTGCCATTGTGCTTTTCCCCCTTTCACTGAGGTCATGCTAGTTGGTGAAAAATATGAAAAGGTGAGCAGATTGAAGAGTGCTGACCTCTCTCAACCTGAGGATGACATACCTCCCCTGGCTGCTTTTCATGCAGGAGATCACAAGCTTGCATCAGAGGATGCTGTGCCATTCATCAGCCTGGGTGGCAGCAGGCTGAATTGCTGTTTCAACGTCCTCAGGTACTTCATTTGTGCCTGTTCGATTGCCGGGTCGCTCCCAAACTGGCCTTTTTCCACGTCTTCTGCAACCATCTCTGTCAGGGCGGCTAAAAACGCCTTGAACTCTTTGGCTTCGGTGTCATTACCCAACAGTGCGCCTGCTTCCTCGATATATTGGTGTAATGCGTGCAAAACAGCTTCTCTATCGGAGGAGGATGAGAGATGGAGCCCCGGCAGAGGGTTTTCAGCATCCTGCAACATGCCCTGGATCAAGTCATTGCCTGGATAGGCCTCTCTCATCTCTCGGAAATAGCGCATCTCATCAAGCACATCACGCACTGTTGCCACCGGATCAGTGGCCCCCATCACAAGCGTAGCCGTCAACATGGCACTTGGTAGTGCCATCAGCCTGGCCCGCTGTTCTTCGGTATAACGAGGCATAGATGGGTCCCTTTCTGCCATGACTATAGGCGAGACCGCATTCCTCGCCATTGCTCTTCGTCGTCCTGAGCCCCGGAAGGCATACCGTTGATGAATGCTCCTTAAAACAATAGAAAGGGCGCGTGATATCTGCTCAAGAGCAGTGGATACAATTGCCTGTGTCACTGCTCGCGCACATAGGTGAGCTACTGTTACCAGTATAGTGACTTGAGGGCGAAAGCACATCTTCAGAATACGCTATTTTTATATATTCCGGGACGAGAGGAATAAGCTACGTAATCTGTTTACACTAATGATGCGCTGCATATCAAGACGACAAGGAGCCTCAACACGTTGAAGCAATTTCGGACACCATATCAATTGTTGAGTAACGATAAGCTGCTAAAAAGCGCCTCGATGAGTTAATAAATAGCGCGTTCTAAAGATGTACTTTTGCGTGTGATACGCTATACTCAACACGTGTCCAATCATGATAGCGCATCTATAGACATTTGGAGATCATGCTTGTCACCCTGAGCACAGCGAAGGGTCTAGCTCGACGGACGCACAGATCCTTCGCTGCGCTCAGGATGACATGCAGGCCGCCTCTCAAGCCCACTCAGGGGAAGTCTTCTCTCCAAATGTCTAGAGCATCCAGGCACTTTTACCTGGTATTCTCGTGATTTATCGTATACAATGACTTGTTAGGGTTGCTTTTGAAGTTTTCATCGCCTTAAAAAGATATGAATCGTGCTTGTCCTCTATCATCATTTACCTCAGGCACATGCCTGATTGAATAAGAAGCCAGGAACCAGGAAAAAGGGCCTTGGATGATTTGCTGTGATCAGCGCCAGGGCGAGAAGGACATGGATGTCTCGTTTGTGCAAGGACGCGAGGTTTCTGCGAATTTCGCTCGTTCCATACTTTCGTTGTGGCGAGCAGGATAGAGCTACGAGCACAGAGATAGAGATAGACAGGATTCACATGTCCAGTAAACACTCCTCCAAACAAACATTTGAAACTAGACGTTCAGCTGGCTCCTCACATCGTCAAATCCACCAGGTGCCACTACCTTTCACCACACTCATCGGACGCGAACACGAGGTACAGCAGGTATGTACACTGCTGATGAACCCTGATGTGCGCCTCTTGACCGTGACTGGCCCAGGGGGGATTGGAAAGACTCGCCTGGCTTTACAGGTCGCGCTAGACGTGCAGCATACATTTCCCGATGGATATTGCTTCGTTCCACTTGCTCACATCGATACTCCTCAACAAGCCGTGCTTACCATTGCGCAATCGCTCGGACTCAGCGAGACCAGGAAGCGACTGCAATTTGAGCACCTGCAAAGCTTCCTGCGCGATAAGCATCTCCTGTTACTGCTAGACAACTTCGAGCAGGTATTGGCAGCGGCAGCGCTGCTCCCGGAACTGCTCTCGGCCTGTCCTACACTCAAGATCCTGCTGACCAGCCGCGCCGTCTTGCGTGTGCAGGGCGAGTACGAGTTTCTGGTCCCTCCACTACCCGTACCCGACCTGCACCATCTTCCAACATATGAAACCATTGAGCAGTTCGGGGCAATCATGCTCTTCAAGCGGCGTGCACAGGCGATTCAGCCCGATTTTCAGGTGACCGAAGAGAACGCGGGTATCATCGCAGCAATCTGCGTCCGGCTGGATGGCTTACCGCTGGCGATTGAACTGGCGGCGGCTTACAGTAAACTGCTCCCGCCTCGTGAGTTGCTCTCCCGCCTTGAGAAGCCGCTTGAAGTGTTGACGCGCGGGGGACCAGATGCGCCAGATCGCCAGCAGACGCTGCGGAACACGATCTCTTGGAGCTATGAGTTGCTCTCGACTGAGGAGCAGCGAGTCTTCCGGCGACTTTCCGTTTTTGCCGGTGGCTGCACGCTGGAAGCAGCGGAGGTCGTTTGCACGGCTCCAGGTGATGTGACCATGCCTGTCATGCATGTGGTCGCATCCCTCTTAGATAAAAGCCTGCTCCAACCAGCGAAGCAGGAGAGCGATGTGTGGCATTTCCAGATGCTGGAGACGATCCGCGAGTATGGCCTGGAGCGCCTGGAAGCGTACGGCGAGTTAGAGATTACCAGGCATGCCCATGCCACGTATTACCTCGCGCTGGCTGAGCAAGCCGAGCCGGCATTGCTCGATATGAAGCAAATAAGATGGTTGGAGCGGTTGGAACGGGAACGTGACAATCTATGGGCTGCGCTGCATTGGCTGGTAGAGTGCAATGAGACGGAAGCAGTCTTGCGGCTAGCAGGAGCGCTCGGGTGGTTCTGGTTTCTGCGCGGGTTTGTGAGTGAGGGCCGCAGCTTCCTGGAGCACGCAATGGCTCCAAGTGGCGAAGGCGGCACATCTGTGTCACCCCAGGTGATGGCGAAGGTGCTGAACGTTGCGGGATGGCTGGCGCTCTGGCAACTTGACGTAAAACGAGCCACGGTGCTGTTAGAAGAGAGCCTGGAACTCTCTCGAAAGTCGGGAGCCAAACAAGCCATGGCTTACGCACTCAACCTCCTGGGCACGATCGAGGATACTCATAGGGGCAATTACGCTGCAGGCAATGCTTTGTTTGAAGAGAGCTTGCAGTTGTATAGAGAGGTTGGGGATAGGAAGGGCATCGCTACTGTCCTGATGACCCTGGGAATACAGGCGCATTTCCGGGGGGATTTTGCCGGCGTACATGAGCTGTGTGGGGAGAGTCTGATACTCTTTAGGGAGTCGGGCGATCCGTGGAATATCGCCCTCGTTCTTCACACGCTCGGGTGGGCATCCTACTGTCAGGGAGCGTATGCGGCCGCGCGCCGTCTTTCGGAGGAGAGCGTCGCGCTCTTCAGAAGGCTGGGCAACCCGGGATTCACTGCGCAAGTCCTTACCATCCTGGCGTGTGAAGTGGCCGCCCTTGGGGAGGAAACGACGGCTGCTTCCTTCCTCGAAGAGGCGCTCACGCTCGGGAAACAAGGGGAGAGCCGGTAAGATATGGCGCGCACGCTCTGTGCTCTGGGTCTTCTGGCCTTGCGTCAGGGCAACTTGATACAGGCACGTGCGCTGTATGAGGAAGGTCTGACCGCGCTGATGGAACCGGGGAGAGCCACAAAGTTACCCTTAAGGATAGCATGGGTACTGGCCTCCTGCCTGGAGGGGCTGGGGGAAATCGCGTTAAGCCAGGGACAAGCCGCGTGGACCGTTCGACTTTTTGCGGCGGCAGAGACCTCGCGTGTTTTCGGTGCGTTTCGTAATCCCGTCGGGATTGAGCAACCATTTTACGAGCACACCCTGGCAGAAGCACGCACCCAACTTGGTGAAGAGACCTCTGCCGCGCTGTGGGCAAAAGGGCAAGCCATGACCCCTGAGGAGGCGCTGGCAGCAGAAGGGCAGATTGCCAGCAGCGAGCGGGTCAACGCTGTTTCTCCCTTGACTGTCTCAACAGAGTCCCCATCACCCTCCTTTGGAGGGCTGACCGCTCGTGAGGTTGAAGTGTTGCGCCTGCTGGCAACTGGACTGACCAACAAGCAGATTGCAGCACACCTCAGGATTAGCCCCAAAACCATCAACATACACGTGAACTCGAT
>MNIY01000111.1 GCA_001919995.1 Ktedonobacter sp. 13_1_20CM_4_53_11 | reverse complement strand
TCAAGAGAACCGCTATCACCTTTATGGCCCCTGTCCAGGTGCATACCAGGCTCGAATTGAAGACCTATGGCATAGGTTTTACACGCATTACGGCTCAACGAGGATATGAAGCTCGCATTGCAGGTGAGTACCATGACGACCCTATCATTTCCGCACGGACACTCTGGGTCTACGTTGATTCACGCGGACGACCCATACGCCTTCCGGAAAGAACGGCTCAGATCTGGCTGCCGGATGGACCTCTCCCGCAGCAACCAGAAGCTCCCCTTCCGCCTTTTCCTGAGAGCATACCAGAAACTGCTACCGCAGTCGTGCGTTTCTCTGATATAGATCCGATGAGGCATTTGAATAATGCCTCTGCCGTTGAGATGTTAGACAATGCGAGCTGGGAAGCGTATGCCAAAGGCGGAATAACGCCCGATACGGCTCATTTCGATGTCCTCCACTACGATATTGAATATATAGACAGTCCTCGTTTCGGTGAAAGGCTCGAAATACAGAGCTGGCTTGATCCTTTTCCTTCGGCAGGACAGCAATTTAGCAGCCTTCAGCAGATTACGCGAGCTGGAAGAACAATGGTTCGTGCACGCTCTCGCTGGTTATGCAGCGCAAGGTAAGAGCGGCAACGATTCCAGAACTCTTGCGAATTCATAGCGAAGTGGCAGCTCCTGTAGACAAGAGGTGAACTCCCATGAGCACACGTATTCTCTGAGCAGCATCAACGACAAGCGCAACAGCAATCACCAGTAAAACTGCGAGGAAAGAAAAAGAAGCGTAGGAATCGATAACGGACACGTTCAACTATATAGTAAAGTAGGGATCGTCTCGAACAGACTCTATGCACTCGTCCACCGTCAGATCTGTGTAAATTTGAATCCACTGGCCGGTATGACGCATATACGAGAGATGAAAGCGCCGGTTCCCGGCATACTGCATACGAGCAAATTTCACTTCGAAGCTCGGCACGGTTGGATTTGGACCAGCAACGCGATATTCGGCGCAGAAGTAGAACGCCTTGTGGTACCACTTGCCGTAGATATCGACAATATAATTGAATTGTGGATTCTCCGGTGGCGGCTGGATGTACTTCGGCTTGAGAACGTTCTCAATGAGTTCATTCGCCTTCGTGGTGACTTCAATTTTCAACGATTCAGGAAGAGGGGATGAAGACGTTTTGCGTGGATACATAGCCCACTGATTGATTTCCTTTGGCATCCAATTCCTCTCATCTTTGCTGAGTTGCTCTAAAGCTGATTTAATGTCCTGTTCGTCAGGTGTTGGAGTGGCGTTCATAAGCATCCTTTGCCATAGATCACCTTCTGATTGATACAACACGGGCCCGCATACTTTAATGCTATCATATTTGTCTAGAGAGGTAGGATGCGATTCGTCGCACTCTTACGAAACGCTGAAGTGGAGGAGAAGAAGGGCGCTATAGGTGATCCTGGATTGGGCGTTGTGGAGACGTAGAGGGTGACCGCAAGGAGCCAGGGCGACCGCAAGGATCGCCCCTACTATACCACGAATCGGCTTGTCAAGCCTGTGTATAGTAGGGGCAATCCTTCCCAGGAATTTGCGGGCAGGGAATAGCCATGCCTGTATGATCGGGAGGAGGAAGAAGAACATTCCTTGCTTCTTCCTCCATTTGCATAATACCTGGCAGGAATAGTAGGAAAACGTGAAAGCACGTTTTGTCAGGTTCTGCATCCCTTTTTGATCTGGCTGATTAAAACGCAAGCTTAGAGAACATTCAGTTCTCTACCTCATCATCGTCGTCGCTATCTTCTTGCATGCATACCTGCATTGCTTTCAACAAGGGACCGGTTGTAGTTCCACTTGAAATCCCTGTATCGGAGCCTAAAT
Source organism: Ktedonobacter sp. 13_1_20CM_4_53_11 (assembly GCA_001919995.1). The sequence continues at coordinate 7,398 of MNIY01000111.1, read as the reverse complement.
TAGACCACGTTACAACTCCGCTGGCTGTATTCATGATAGCATCATGCACGCCCCCAGTAAGGGCACCTGTCGCCTTTAATTCCAGTATGCGCGCCGTCACTGCGCTCACAATCGGTGTCGCAAATGACGTTCCCATCCAGTATGCCCAGGCGTGAACGTTGGGCGCTTCGTAATATTGCTCAGGTGGATCAGCCGGGACATCCGAGAGCGGTGGATATTCGACAGAACTATAGATACCTCGCGGCGCATCCTTTACCGTCACAACAGGATTACTGCTGGGAGGATCTAAGGGTTGAACATCCGGAACTTCCCCACCATAGGTTGCAATCCCACGTGGGCCGGGGTAACAGCTATACGAAGCTGCCGCACCGGCAGAAGTAGCAGCGCCCACCGCAATGACGTTATCGATGGAATTGCCAAAGGCAGCAGGATAGAGCGCCATAGGACGCTTCCCTCCAGGAGGCATTTCACGCAGGTCTCCTTCATTGCCAGCAGAAGCTACAACAATGGCGCCAACTTGCGTCAGGCTAGTTATTGCCAAAAACAGGTCTGCCTGTATGATATTGAAACCACCTGCTCCCGGGTTAATTTGCTTCTGCTGTGCTTCCTCATCGGTGGGTATCACCAGGCTCAGGTTAATGACAACTGGCTTCTGGTAAAGATCTCCTACCTGGCCTGTATCTGGATTAACCGATAACATACGATTATATATCCTCCAGAGCGCCCCTACCAGCTTGCTCATATCACCCACACAAAGATCGTTGAGCACACGAATACACTCAATATTGGCATTGGGAGCAATGTCACGCACAATACCGGCAATGAACAAGCCGTGATCTGGCATCAGAATGGGATAATGCTCCCCATAAACATCCTTGCCAACTGAGGCGTTACCCGTGCTGACCATATCGCGTATTTCTTGCACGCCAGACATCATGCTGTAATCAAATGAAACCGTTTCGTTAACGTTACTCAGAAGCCAGTTGTCATCTCCCGCATCTCTTGCCGCCCTTGAGATTACTCCTCGTTCGGGAAATGCATCCAGTATAAAGACCGTCACGCCATCACCCATCAGCGATTGTAATTGAGGGTCGAGATCAGGCAGCGTAATGTGCCAGTTCGAGCAAGAATCTTCCACCGGCATAGGAGGAGTAAGTGGGCAGCCCTGACCTATTGGCGTACCTCCACAAAGCCAGGCCGGGGCAGAAAGAGCGATAGGCACCATGCTCTTCTTGTTGAGATCATCCAGACCATCGTTGAGGGTAGTAACAATGGTGGGGATAAGAGATTCATCGTTGTGACTGCCGTGACCTTTCCCAGGTAAGACTCTCGCAGATGGCGTACCGCCGGCACCCTGTGCAGATCCTTTGTCAATTTTAAGAAAGCTAATAACACTAGTATTGATCACTCCATAGTCTGTTTGGATGGGAGAGGTTAAGCCGAAGAGATGGACGCCAGGGGGGAGCTTCGAGTTATCTCCACTGTTGGCTTTGCTTAAAGCAGGCTGATCTGGTGGAGCAGGTTTCTCGTCATCACCTAAAAAAGCTAAAGTAACAGGAACCTGGTTTATCTGGAGGAACTGATTGATCCCCTGCAATTGCAAAGGTAAATTCAATTTTTGTAACAGCGGCTCTTCGTTGAGTATTCCATCAGATACGAGGGGAATATCCGAACGAAACACGACCATAATCTGGTCATTGCGCCAAAAAGTGTCGTGCATATTGTCGTTCATAGACATCTTATGTTGCATATGTGCCTCCAAGCCTTTCTAACTGGGTATTCTAGCGGGAGTACCTGGTAATTACGTCAACACTCCTATCTCTCAAACGTTGGGAGGTAACTTTTTTGGGGGTTGAGTTGCCTTTGTCTGAGATCTGCCTTACAGCCTTTGATTGTTTCGATACCTCAAGGGACCAACATCACCGACAAGACGAAATGCCGCCCAGAAGTATGGGTGAACATACATCGATTCCGTTTGATGCAAGAGACTGCATTGAGCGGTTCGCAGCGCTTGCACCTTGCTCTCTCCTTGCAAAAGATGCTGATAGAAGCGTTGCATCAGCTCGTTCGTCGCGTTATCCTCTACGGGCCACAAGCTTATTACGAGTGAAGTTGCTCCAGCAGCCAGGAAAGCCCGGCTCAGGCCCAATTGTTCATCGCCTCCACCGCTCAGGGCTAACCCCGTTTCACAGCCGCTCAAGGTGACCAGTTCACATTTCTGTAAATCGAGGCTGAAGGCATCAATCGCGTTTAACTGTCCATCAGCTAAACGAACATACGAAAAATTGGGGGCATCCAACCTGCTTTGACCATGAGTTGCGAGATGAATGATTGGACTGGATGATGCTTGCTGGATAAGCCGCGCAATCGTGGCTTCTTTTTCAAGATAGCATCTCCCCTCTAAAAGTGATGCTATGGTTCTTGCCTCATCATGGACACGTAGCAAATGCCCATCGTCCGAATAAGCAAGCACGAGCGGATGTCCGGCTGATATCTCTGCTGAGGCAGAATCACCGTTCTGTTTGTCATTCTGCATACCGAGATGCACCAGCAAGCTGCTCGCCGGGAGGTAGTTCATCTGGTAGTCCTCGATCAGGAAGCGGGAACCATCATACAGGGCATGAAACGGCAGCTGATGTAACGGACCATAAGGAACAATGGTAAGGTGTCCCGCCGGAGAAGGTAGTAGAGGTATCGCAGGAGATATTAATAGATCATAGAGCTTTTTAAGCAGACGGCGGATGAGCTGCTGTGGTGGGTGCAAAACATCGGGCCAACCCTGCGGTTGAAGATGAGCATGGAGTAATGGTAATAGATACTCCAACTGGGCCAGTCCGTCAGGATCTTCATGGACTATCAAATCTTCTGCTGTAATCGCAAAAATGACAAGCTTCCCCTCATAGATATAGTATGACAGTAGAAGATGATCCGCAGAAAGAGGTTGGCGCACCTGTGCGATATCTATCCTTTGTACTTTGAGTGCTGCCTGTTCTAGACGCACAGCTTTCCTGGAATGAGAACCTTGAGACCTCGCTGGTGTACTTGCTTCGTAGAGATACAGGCGCTCAAACAACTCGTTTAGCTTCTCCTCGCAATGCTTCAGTTCGGTCTGGATGATATCTCGATTAAGGGCAGGAGATAGCGAGGTATCAATATCTGCGAGTAGAACGCTATATTTGCGATGTTGCTCCTGCCAATCTCTGAGTTCGTATCGTGTGCGCAGGACTGTTGTAGAAACAACATTCCCTTCTCTCTCGTTCTTTCCAAGTGGTGCCTTAGAACTACTAAGATGCTGACGAAGGGCCATTGATCGCGCCTGTTCAAGATAGTAAAAAGCATGCTCTGGCTGAGATTGCTGGAGACATAGAGCAATCATATCCTCGTACACAGTCCATGTCGTGTGCAGGAATGAAGCAGAGAGATCATACACAAGATCATCGAGAATACGTTCGATCTGAGCAATTGCCGCTCCGTAGTGCTTTGCAGCCTTCAAAAGATTGTGCTGAAGAGAAAAGATTCTTCCCAGGAGGTAGTGGCTTTTATAGATTTCTCCTTGCAAATTATGCTGACGTGCCTGAAAGATAACTCGTTTGCATAGTAACGTGGCCTCCTGTAGCAGTGTCGTTTGCTGCTCCTCCCGGAACTCAGTTTGCTCCACATTTGCTATCAACGCACTAGCCATAAGTAGACTGGCATGAATGGAGCGGGCTATAAGACCCTGAACATCACAATAATTCTTGACTACTTGAGCCTGCGCGTATGCTGCAGTGAATGACCCCATTTGTAGAAGAATTTCTGCCCGTTGGAGATTGCTAGCAAGAGCATGTGGTTCAAAGCCCCCATCATTAAATAATGCCCAGGCTTCATCAAGAGCATCCAGAGCTTCTTGGAGTCGATTAGAGGCTACTAATGCTCTCGCATGTTCGCATAGTGCATTGCCTGTACTCAATGATATACTGGATTGTCGGAATGTCTTCACCGCCTCCTCCGACAACAGGCAAGCCTCTTGCGTTCTATTCAGTTTTACAAGACAATTCGCCATACAAAGCTTGAGTTCTGCCAGCAAAATAGGGCTGTCGACATTATCCTGTACCATGCTATCACGAGCTTGATAGTAGCGCCTTAATGCCGAGCCATAATAGCCTTGTATATAATCGAGTTCCGCCAGGTGAGTCTCTAAGTAGATAACCAAACTTGTTTCCCCGAGAAGGATAAAGCTTTCCTGTGCCCGCTGAAAAAGACAGTACGCCTCTTCTAACTTGCCAAGCCGGGAGAGAATTTCTGCCTGATTTACTTTTGCTATCGCTATAGACCGCTTAATGGAAATCTCACTTTGATCGGTGACGGTAGAAAAAATTGCGAGCATATTTTCGTAGAGCTTGAGTGCGTCCTGGTATCGTCCTATAAATTCGTAGACTATAGCCGTATTGTTATCGACAACGCCAGCCCAATAATATTCTCCCAATTGTAAAAAAACGGTGCGGGCCTGCTCTCCGGCTTTTAGCGCGTCTTCGACGCGACCAAGCCAGCCTGCACATAAGACCCAACTGATACGAGAACGCGCCCAATTTCCTTCATCGCCCAAGAAAAGAAAATCCTCCCCAGCAGTATCCAAACACTCTAGCGCAGCTTCATAATGCCCAATCTGAAACAATGCATCCCCTTTTGCCTTGAAGCCGAGCGCCTGCGATGGAAGATGTGAACAACATTCACCGAAGAAGGTCAGCAGTTCGGCTAACTTGAGCGAGAGAAAAGGGGCGTAGAGGAGGCGCAGAGCTTCGTCCGCCAGCCATTCGCCAATGGTTTTATGCTCGGACAGCTCCGCGATATGCTCCTGTATGTGAGCGCGCCCTTCTTCCAAAGAGTGGTCGCGTAAATATTGTAAAAATAGTTCACGATCCATATGCGGTGGTTTGCTTTCCCCAGTGAGTAGCATGACACCGAGTGGCCCAGCCGACTCTTGTGCTTGGTGTCTCTGTATGGACACCTCTGAGAGGGATTTTTGTGTATGACTTCGTTCGACATAGATTATTTCTACTCATTTATACAACAGTGTGACGAGCGAACGCAAGGATCTCCATCACGAGCACAGGGCTTTAAGAGATGGGTCTTACACTCGATCTGATAAGAGAGCGATTCGACTATCAGATGCTATTCTCTTAGTATGCTCCTTGTCGCTCAAAGTAACGGCGTGGATTGTCGACGGTCATTGTATGGATCTGTGCATCGGTGATACCTCCCGCTTTTAGGGCGGGAATCACCTCGTCAGTTATGTAGGTCATGTTCCATTTGGGCGCCAACGCCGCAACCACTTCTGGCTCGAACCAATCGATCGTACAGCAAGTGTCCTGTGAGAGCATCATCTTCTCTACGTACCCGCGCCGGCACATCTCCAGGATCGTCGCGTTGCGCTTCTCAGTTGAGAGATATCCCGCGGTCTCCTCGAGACCGTAGCGGTCCATGCCGATGAAGGAGCCTCGTTCGACCAACTGCGTGAGGTAGTCAATGTCATCGGTATCGCCGGAGTGTCCGATAAGGACGCGGCTCAGATCAACCCCTTCCGCTTCCAGGATATCCTGCTGTTTCAAACCCACACCGCTGCGTGGATGCGAGTGAGTCATAATCGGCACACCGGTGCGCCTATGTGCCCGGGCTACAGCGCGCAGCACCTGCTCAACGCCTGGCGTGATACCGGGCTCGTCAGTGGCACACTTGAGAAAGGCGGCCCGTATGGAGGTGCCCTGAATGCCTTCCTCAATGTCGTGGATAAACAGACCTGCCATGTGATCAACCGAGCGATGATGAAAGTAAAAGGGCACATCGTTATACGTATACAGTCCAGTCGCCGGGATAATCTGCATGCCCGTCAGACGCCCGACCTCCTGCATGAAGCGGATATCCCGGCCCAAGCCCATGACAGTAGGCTCCACGATGGTTTTGACGCCGCGCTCCCGCGCGGCTCTGACCTGCCCGAGGGCCCGCTCCATCTCGCGCTTTTCGTCATACAGGTACGGCCACTGCATGACAACCGCGTCGGATCGCAGCCGCAGGTGCTCATGGATCAGGGTAAAACCCATTTCGGACGTGTCGATGGGATCAGTAACGGTCTGTACTGTTGCCATTGTATTTCTCCTCTTTCTGCAATCCTTACCATTCATAGCCACGGTGCGGTATTATTGCTGGGATGCTGAAGCTCTTTCCTGCTCCTGCAGTTGGCGCCAGAGAATCTTCCCCGTCCCGGAACGCGGTAGCGCGTCGACAAACTGTACCATCCTTGGGTACTTATAGGCAGCCATCTGCCCTTTCGACCACTCGATGATCTCCTCCTCGGAGACCATACCACGCTGCTCTTGACGCACAACCACGAATGCTTTGACCGTCTCTCCACGCTTGGGATCCACCATGCCAATCACGCAGGCCTCCTGGATCGCTGGATGATTGTAGAGAATCGACTCGACCTCGGCGGGCCACACTTTGAAGCCACTGGCGTTGATCATGCGCTTGAGCCTATCAACCATGAAGTAGTAGCCTTCGTCGTCGTACTGCCCCAGGTCTCCCGTGCGTAGAAACCGCTTGCCATCTCTGGTGAGAAAGACTTCTTCCGTTTCTTCGGGCCTTCTCCAGTAGCCGCGCAGGACTTGCGGCCCGCTACAGACGATTTCCCCTACCTGGTTCGGCCCCAGTTCTTCCAGCGTCTCGGGATCGATCACTCGCGCATCGACATCGAAGGAGGGGACGCCCAGGCACTGCAACTTGGGCCGATCGGGAGGATTGAAGTGCGTCTGCGAAATGGTTTCAGAGAGCCCATACCCCTCCATATAGCGCAGGCCGAGGAGTTCGTATAGTCGTTCCCCAACCGCCTCTGGTAGTGGTGCGCCGCCACCGCCAACCAGCATGAGCGTGTGCAAGTCGTAGTCCCGAATCTTCGGATTTGCGAGAAAGTCAATGACCATCGTGCTGATGTTCGTCCAGTGGGTGCATCCGTAGCGTTGGATCAACTGTGCCGCCACCTCTCTGTCCCAGCGGGTCATCAGCACGAAGCTGCTGCCATTAAAGATGGGGGCGTTCATACTATGCTGCATACCGGTCACGTGAAAAAGAGGAAGAGTAGTCAAAATGACAGCATTAGGCGTCATGGATGTCCAGACTCCCGCACCAACCAATGTAGCTTGCACGGTATGGTGTGTATGCATGCACCCTTTCGGTTTCCCCGTCGTCCCCGATGTGTACGGCAGAACCGCAAGGTCATCGGGGCCGGCTGTCAGAGATCCTGGCCCGTATTGCTCTTGTAGCGCCTCCGACCAGAGAATAGCTCCCTCCTCTTGGATCTCTTTGCGGGCTGCCGCTACGATATCTGGGATGGGGATATCGGACTGTTGTGCGTGAGGTGCCAGGTAA
>MNIY01000101.1 GCA_001919995.1 Ktedonobacter sp. 13_1_20CM_4_53_11 | reverse complement strand
AGTGGCCTTTCGATTCTGGATGGAAGTGCTGTTCCTGTGCTTTCTGGGTGCAATTCCTTCCCGCGCGCAGGTCGCCAACAACACGTCGTTGGTTGGCACAGTGACGGACGCGAACGGAACGGTAATGGGAGCCAAAGTTACTGCAGTCAATGTGGGGACCAACGACACTTATTGGGCAACTACAGACGAGCAGGGCAACTATTCGATCACCTTCGTCCGGGAAGGCACCTACACCATAACCACGGAGCAGACTGGCTTCCGGACATTGGTCCAAAAGGGAATCTTTGTTGAAAACAATCGGACGGTGCGCACGGATATAAGGCTGGAGGTGGGGTCAGTAAGCCAGTCTGTGGTTGTGAATGCCTCCGTTCCCCCTATTTCCACAGATGAAGCCACCCTTGCGGAGACGATCAGCAGCCGATCTGTGGTGGACCTCCCTTTGAATGGCCGTGACACGCTAAAGTTAGCGGCCACCACGTCGAATGTCATCATTGGTCCCAAATCAAGCCAGACAGGTGTCCCACCCGGTGAAGATTTCATCGGAGCAGGGCAGCGTGAGATCACTAATAGCCTGACGCTGGACGGCATCACCATCATGAACAACCTCATCACGGTTACCCACGTTGTGCCGAGTGCTGACGCCGTTGAAGAAGTGCAGGTGCAGAATGGGAATTACACGGCGCAGTACGGCAGCTACATGGGCGTGCATGTAAACCTGGCATCGAAGTCAGGCACCAATGGATTGCACGGCGCTCTGTTTGAATTCCTGAGAAACGACATGTTTGACGCCCACTCGTTCTTCGACCGTCCGGGATCGCCGAAGAAGCCTCTTCACCTCAATCAGTTTGGAGTGGAAGCAGACGGGCCGGTGTACCTGCCAAAGTTGTACAACGGGCGGAACAAGGCTTTCTTCACTGCCTCCTATGAAGGACTGCGTCAGATAAAAAGCCCGTCTCAACTGGGCACAACGCTCACGCAAGCGATGCGCGGCGGCGATTTCTCATCTCTCTGCAGGAGCGGCTTTAGCGCGTCCGGTTTGTGCAATGACGCCGAGCCCAGTCACCAAATCTATGACCCCACAACTCAGTCTCCGTACCCGGGCAATATCATTCCTTCGACCCAACTCTCCTCTGTCGCGCAGGCCTTGCTGCAGTTTTACCCGCTCCCAAACATTGCGGGCACAAACACCTTCTCCGGCCCAGTAGCCTCAAACGTCTCGACGAATCAGACACTAGAACGTATGGACCAGAACTTCGGCGACAAGATTCGCCTGTTTGTCCGTTACGACTGGCAAAACACTACCATCTTTGGCGGCAGCATCACGCCCACCGGAGGAAGCTATGGTCCGGCAAATAACCGCAACATTGCGATTGGATATACGCACATCATCACGAGGGGCTTAGTCAATGATTTTCGATTTGGCCGAAATCATTTGATGACCAACAACTTGAACTATTGGACCGTGAATGGCCTGTTGAACGCCGGCACTCAACTCGGCATCCCTGACTTCACTGGCGATACAGCCTTCCACAATCCAGGCATCCCGGACGTTACCGTTAGCGGATTCATGACGCTGGGCAACGCCGGAGCAAATTGGTATCAGGATGACACGACATGGCACGGCTACGACGAAGTGAGCTATCGGCGTGGGTCGCATAACGTCATGGCGGGAGTCGAAATTCGCAAACTGATCACGGGTCGGGCTGCCGCCAACAATCCACGCGGCCTGTTCAACTTCACCGGGTCAAGGAGCGGTAACGCGGCAGCAGATTTCCTGCTCGGGACCCCGCAGAATGACATAACGCCCATTCAGGAATTCAAAGGTGTGGTGGCGGAATGGCGGGACGGATTCTTCCTCCTCGACAACTGGCAAGTGAATTCTAAGCTCACGTTGAACTATGGTTTGCGCTACGAATTGCCAACGGTTCCCTACAGCGTTAACGGCAACGCCCGAATCCTGAATCCCCAACAGACGGCGCTGATCCCCGCTACCGTTCCGACTCCGGGGTTCCAGTTCCTCAACGCGAATCACGACAACTGGGCACCGCGCCTCGGCTTTGCTTATCGAGTTACATCCAAGACTGTTGTTCGCGGCGGCGGCGGCTTCTACTACAACCCCAACCAAACCAACAGCTTCACACTGGCGACCACCAATCCTCCCTTCGGTGTAACCACCACGTTCAACGATTCGGCGGCGACACCTCTGTCTTTCGCCAATCCGACACCGGGCACCGGGACTACCTTTCTCAGCCTCTTTACGGAGAACCCGGACCTTCCAACGCCGAGAATGTATCAATGGAATCTAGGTGTTTCCCGGGAATTGTGGAAGAACTCCGGTTTTGAACTGCAATATCTCGGCTCACACTCGCTGCATCTGGACCGAAGCTACTTCAACAACACCCCCCAGCCCGGACCCGGGAGTGTTGATCCGCGCCGCCCGAATCAGCTTTGGGGAGTGATTCGCACCATTCAAAACGACGAAATCGCGAACTATCACGGTCTCACCACAATCTTCCGTCAGCGCATGAACCGGGGTTTACAGGTATTGGCCAGCTACACCTGGTCGCATTCGATTGATGTTTCGACCGACTCCAACGGTGGCGGCGCGCCTATGGATGCCTTTAATTGGCGGCGTGACTATGGCAATGCCAACTGGGACATTCGCCACCGGTTGGTTACCAGCTTTGTTTACGACCTGCCGTCCCCGAATGGCCCGAATGTCCTGCGATGGACGCTGGGTCACTGGCAGGCTAACGGAATTTTCACGGCACAAACGGGGATACCATTCAACGTCCTGATCTCGCGCGATCAAGCAAACATCGGTCGTGGTAATCAACGCCCGAATGTCGTCGGAACGCCCAGCGCCAATTGTGGCTCGGGACATCTTGTGGGTTGCATTGATTCAAGCGCTTTCGCCCTGCCCGCGCAATTCACTTTTGGCAATGCCGGACGCAACATTCTCGTCGGACCCGGGCTCGTGGATGCTGATTTTTCTGTCTTTAAGGAATTTCCGATTAAGGAGCGGCTCAAATTCCAGTTCCGCGCGGAAATGTTCAACATTTTCAACCATCCGAATTTCGGAAGTCCGAATGCGACTTGGGATACCGGATCGTTCGGCAACATCACGCAGACCACCACTGAAAATCGCGACATTCAGTTCGGCGCGAAACTTGTTTTCTAGTGCTTTTGAGGTGCACCTCGAATTGCCTCGCTCTAGGGAAAGGACAACTGCTCATGCATCGTCGTGAGGTTTTGAAAACGTCTGCCGCTGCTTTGGGAACCCTCTTGGGCGCGGAAGCAATGGAAGCATATCCGATGGGCGTCAACACCAGCTCACGGCCATCCAAACTGAAGATCACCGACCTTCGCGTGGCGACTATTGTGAAGCCCGGACCAAGTCCTTGTCCGCTCGTTAGAATCGACACCGATCAGGGAGTGTATGGATTAGGAGAAGTTCGGGACGGTGCCAGCCCAACTTATGCCTTGTTTCTAAAGAGCCGCATCCTGGGTGAGAATCCACTGCAGATCGACAAAATCTTTCGCAAGATCAAGCAATTTGGTGGACACGCTCGACAAGGTGGTGGAGTTTGTGCCATCGAAATGGCCCTGTGGGACATCGCCGGCAAGGTATACGATGCCCCGGTCTATGCGATGCTCGGCGGGAAATTCCGTGACCAGGTTCGCATTTATGCCGACACAACCGAGTCCAAGGACCCCAAGATATACGCCCAGCGTATGAAGGAACGCAAAGAAAAGATGGGCCTCACCTGGCTCAAGATGGACCTTGGCGTTGAGATGGTATCAGACACTCCGGGCACCGTTACCGCGCCATCGGTCCTCAGCCAGTGGGACATGACCCAGCTTGCGCATCCCTTGCTGGCAATGGAGGTCACCGATAAGGGTATCGCGCTGCTTGAGCAATACGTCGCCGCCGTGCGCGATGCTGTAGGCATGGAGATCCCGCTCTCGATGGACCACTTGGGACATCTTGGCGTGAAGTCCATCATTCGGCTCGGCAAGGCATACGAAAAATACAATCTGTCCTGGATGGAGGATGTGATTCCGTGGACCTATACGGAGCTGCTCAAGCAAATTGCCGACTCTAGTCCCACTCCCATTCTCACAGGTGAAGATATTTACCTTAAAGAGCCGTTTCGCGTTTTGTGCGAGAGTCATGCTGTCGGCAAGATTCACCCGGACCTGGCCACTTCTGGCGGCATCCTCGAAACTCACAAGATCGGCGACATGGCCGAAGAATGTGGCGTGCCGATGGCCATGCACTTCGCCGGCACGCCTGTCAGTTGCATGGCGAATGTCCACTGCGCCGCAGCCACGCAAAATTTTCTCGCCCTCGAAAACCATTCCCTCGATGTGCCCTGGTGGTCCTCAATGGTTCAAGAAGGAGCTAGGTCCCCCATCGTCGATCACGGCTGGATCGACGTTCCTGCCAGGCCCGGTCTCGGAGTGACCCTGAACGAAGATGTAGTCCGGCAGCACTTACAACCCGGCACTGGCTATTTCGAGCCAACTACCCAGTGGGATCAGGAACGCTCTTGGGATCGGCTGTGGAGTTAGAGATGATTTCGATAAGTCGCTTGGCTTTTCCACTGCTGGCTGCCTCGATCCTTGGCCTGTTCGCCTGTGGTGCGGAGGGCCAAGTATTTACCTTGTCGAAGCAGGAATTGACCGACTACACCTCGCAAAACCCCTTTGGGCGTTTCCCGGACGGCAGACCGAAGGTGCCCGATGAGATTATCGACCGGGCTCGCGGGCTTTCATCTGAAGAAGTCTGGGCCGGACTTCTTAATAAGAAAGGGTTCAACAATCAATTCGCGGACGGATTCGAAATCGTTCATGCTGGCAAGAATTTGGTCGGACGCGCATTCACCCTGCAGTTCATGCCGCTGCGCTCTGACGTCGATGACGTTGCGGAAGCTAAGGCCAAAGGGCGCGGCATCACGCGCCTCACAAATCAAGCTGCCATCGACATGCTACAGCCCGGGGACGTGTTGGTGGTTGACCTCTTTGGGAAGAAGGTCAACGGAACAATTGTTGGTGACAACCTCTTCTATTATCTTGCCAAGTCTGCCCACGCAGCTGGATTGGTCGTAGACGGTAGCATCCGCGATCTGGACGGAATTTCGGAAATCGAGATGCCTGCCTATTACCGTCACGCCGATCCGACGCCCATTGGCAACGTGATGCTGACGGGAATAAACATCCCCATACGGATTGGCAACACCACGGTAATGCCCGGCGACCTCGTTGTCGGTGACCGAGAAGGCTTGTATTTCATTCCTCCGCAGTTCGTGGAGTCAGTGCTCGATCAAGCCGACGAAATTCATATCCACGACGAATGGACGAAGAGGAAGTTCGCCGAGGGAAAATACAAGTCCAGCGAAATATATCCCAGCCCAAGCGACCCAAAGCTGCAGCAAGAATATAAGGAATACTTGAAGAAGGAATTGGAAGAAATCGCCAAAAAGCGAAAGGCCCAATAAGCCGGCCTCGAAGCTGGGTGAACTGGGCTTCCTTTTAGCAAAAGGAGCGCAAACCATGAACGTTCCCCGCGACATTTCTGAGTTCTCTTGGCGGCCATTTTTAGTTTTGCTTGCCTGGCTGATTTTGGGTTGGCCTTCGGCGGCGCAGGTTACCTCCGGCACAATCATGGGGACGGCGACTGATTCCACGGGGGCACCTGTACCCGGCGTCAAGATCACTATTACCGACATTCAGAAGAACGACGTGAGGGAGTACATCACTGGCGAAACGGGCGGTTACAACGCTCCGTTTCTGCCCCCTGGGACTTACCGGGTTGCCGCAGAAAAAGCTGGTTTCAACCGAGTCACTTCAGCCCCCGTCGTCCTCAACGTCGATGACAAAGCCCGCGTCGACATTACCCTCCGCATTGGTGACGTGAAGGAAGTGGTCGAAGTTGGCGTCAGCGCGCCGCTCGTTCGCCAAGACAGTTCCGAACTCGGCGAGGTCATCGGAGAGAGGTCGGTCCGAGAGCTGCCCCTGAATGGCCGAAATTTCGCACAACTGGTCTATTTGGTCCCCGGCGTAACTCCTGGCCAGGCCGGGGAGAATCTGTCGGGCGCAAGCACCTTCAATCCCCGAGGTGCGTCGAACTTCAATGCCCTGGGGAGTCAGGCAAATACCAACGCATGGCTCGTCGATGGGGTTGACGACAACGAGTACACTTTTAACACCGTCATGGTACAGCCCTCGGTCGAATCCATTGGCGAATTTAAGGTGCTCACGGGGACGTTTTCTGCGGAGTTCGGTCGCGGCGCTGGCGTCGTGTCGGTCTCCACGAAGTCCGGCGACAACGAGCTACACGGCAGCGCGTTCGAATTTCTGCGCAATAACTATTTCGACGCGCGCAACTATTTCAATCTAAAAGGCCAGCCGCAACCACCGTTCAGGCGCAATCAATTTGGAGCTTCTCTCGGCGGTCCTGTCGTCCTTCCGAAACTGTATAACGGTCACAGCCGCACCTTCTTCTTTGCGGATTATTACGGTTTGCGCGAGTTAAAGGGCCTAACCTTCGTCAACTCCGTGCCCACCGCTCCAGAGCGCCTTGGCGATTTCAGCGGACTGACAAGCCTCAAGGGGACTGCCATACAAATTTACAATCCGTTCAGCACGCGGATGGTGGGCACAGCAGTTGTACGTGATCCGTTCAATTGCAACGGAAGTGTTCCCGTGACCCCCAACGCAGACGGCACGCAAACGGGCGGAACCCCCTGCAACATTATTCCAACTCAACTCATCAATCCGGTGGGAGCCAACGTGGCGAGCATCTACCCGCTACCCAACCTATCCGGGAGTTTTAACAACTACGTGAGCGCTGCCAATCGCGTGGTGGGCGACAATGGCGGCAACGTGCGGATCGACCACAGGATCGGTGTCAATGATTCACTCTTCGTTCGCTACAGCTATGAGAAGTACTCGCTCAACGCCCCGCAAGGCCAATCGCAATGTTGCCTGCCGACTCCGGTGTTTGCCGCGCAGCGGTTCGATTTGGGTCCGTTTGTGGCCGGCATCCAAAACACGAACCTCACCGCACAGGGTCTGGCTATCAACGAAGCGCACGTATTCAGCACAAATCTGGTCAATGAGTTTATTGGCGGGTATTCACGTACTATCCCGTTTACAGTGCAATCGGACTTTGGGCACAATTCTGCTGCTTCTCTCGGTATCCAGGGGATCAATGTCTCAGCATTTACAACGGGTCTGCCGAACCTAAACATTCAGGACTTCACCGGCCTGAGTGGTGGTCCAGCTTTTCTGCCTGCCAATCCCCGCCAGACCAATTTTGAATTGAGCGACAGCGTTTCGTGGACTCTCGGGCGCCACCACACGAAATTCGGCTTCCGCTGGGTCCGACAGCAGATGTCGCCATTCACAAACACGAACACTCGCAGTTCACTCAACTTCAACGACAACTTCACAAACGACCCGACCGTGAATACGGGCGGCAATGGCCTCGCCACGTTGTTGCTCGGATTTTCGACCGGCGGCACACGCGGCTTTCTATTGCAGCCATATTATCTGCGGAACAGCGAGTACGCGGCATTTGTTCAGGACGACTGGAAGTTCAGCAATCGTCTCACTCTGAATCTGGGCCTGCGCTATGACGTTTTCACGCCGGACACCGAGATCAAAAATAGAATCGCCAACTTCGACTACCAGAACTTGCGGTTAATCTACGCGGGAGTGAATGGCGCGTCCTCAACGGCTGGTAAGTCGACGCGGTACGGTGACCTGGGACCGCGTCTGGGCTTTGCATACGATCTTGCTGGTAATGGGCACACCGTTATTCGGGGCGGATACGGCATCGCGTATTTCCCAGAACAACAGTCGGCGTCGAACCTGCTGGGACAAAACGTGCCCTTCACAATTTCTCAAAACTTCTCGCCGGCAATAAATCCACTCGGCACCGAGATGAGCACTATCCCCGCGATTAACAACCCATTCCCACCAATTACGCCTGTTATGCCGCTGACCACGGCAGCGCTTAACTCCGCGAATCCGAGCGTCATCGGCCACGCCTTCAACAACCTGACACCTTATATGGAGTCGTGGAACTTGGATGTTGAACGCCAGCTTGGTGCCAACTCCGTCGCCGAGATCGCCTATGCCGGAAGCCGTGGCATTCACCTGATGTTCTGCTATAACGCCAACGAGATTCAGCCCGGTGCCGGTTCGCAGGCATCACGGCACTTGATCCAGGCGCTCTCGAACGTAAACACGATTTTAGAATGCGATCCGCGCAATATGTCTAACTTCCACAGCCTTCAGACCAAGCTGACCAGGCGCATATCTCGGGGACTACAGTTCCTAGCGAGTTACACGTTCGGCAAATCGCTCGACTACGGCGGCTCGGCTGCCAGCGGCGGCGGTGCCGTAGGCAACCCGCAAACCGTAACGAATCTCAGGGCGGGTTACGGCCCATCCGGTTTCGATGTGAAGCATCGATTTGTTGGGAGTTGGGTCTACGAGCTTCCCTTCGGTTCGGGAAAACCGTGGCTGAACGGAGAGTCCGTTTCGCGTCTGATCGGCGGATGGCAGGTGGCTGGAATCACGACACTATCGACCGGACGCCCATATAGCGTCACGCTAAACCAAGGCGTCAACAATGGTGCGCCGAGTTGGCCCAATAGAATCTGCGATGGGAACCTGTCAAATCCTGATCCCGCGTTGTGGTTCAACACCCAATGTTTTGTTGCGCCACCCGATTACACATACGGAAACGTCGCCCGGGGTGTCCTCTACGGACCTAGCACCGTGGACTGGGACCTCTCCTTAGTGAAAAATACGGTGATCCGCGAACGCCTTCGGGCACAAATTCGGCTGGACGCTTTCAACGCCTTCAATACGCCCAACTTCGGCTTCCCGAACGCGGCCATTGGCTCGCCCTCGGCGGGACGGATAACCAGCACCATCAACGATAATCGTGACTTACAGTTGGCGTTGAGACTGGAATTCTGAGACTAAAACTGGAATCCTGCCGAAGGAACGCGCAGGTCATGGGAGATCCCGCGTATGAGGCGCCGATGCCGGCGGCCTCGTACAGTAATGCAAAACTGTTCAAGGTGCCCCGGACGAAGAATTACGCGCATGACGTCAAGGCCATGGTCTCTGCTGATCCGCACGCCGGTTTAATGTACATCTGCCATCCAAACAATCCGACAGGCACGACGACGACCCGCGAAGACATCGAGCATGCGCTCGCTAATAAGCCGCAAGGATCAATTCTGCTGGTCGATAACCAATCGGACCGGGCCGAGCAAACCAGAAGGCAAGGGCTGCAAGTTCTCCATGTCTTGAGGTGCGAAGCGTTCCCCATACCTGTTGTTCAGTAACCTATAGTTTCGCAGGGAGCGTCCCGCCAGCCAATTTATGGCCAGATTTTCGACGGTAATCTTCAAATGATTATCACCAGGACGCAGCGCGCCTGAAATCTCCAGCTCGTACGGAGGCTTCCAAATCGAACCTGCAGGCTGGCCATTCACGACTACTTGCGCGGCCTCACGAACTGGGCTTTCCAACCAGGCTCGCATTCGCGGATGACCATTCTGAGGC
>MNIY01000142.1 GCA_001919995.1 Ktedonobacter sp. 13_1_20CM_4_53_11 | reverse complement strand
GAAGTGGTGCTGGATACCCAACTCACCGGACGTGGAAAGATGCCCATGCCTGGTGCGCCGGAGACCATCGGCTTCGAGGCCAGGACGCAGATCAATCGCAAAGACTTTGGCCTGAACTGGAATGTGGCTCTGGAGACAGGGGGCTTCCTGGTCGGCGACATCATCAAGATCGAGATCGCGGTAGAGGCTCACAAGCAGTCCTGAGCCACCAGCGCGGACTCCGCTGGATGCATTCATCGAATCATCTTTTCCAGCGCAAGCTTTACCGTGCCGAGTAACTGCCTCTGGGGGCCAACATACCGGCCCCACGGGCGTTCTGCTGTTGACTCACCGATCTGCCAGATGTAGTACTGCCAGTCATACATAAAGGAGTGTAGCTGATGATACTCGTAAGTTACCGGCCTCGTGGGTCGGACGGTCCCTGGCACGCCGGTATCGTGCATGAGCAAGCGCTCGTTGACGCGAGCGCGTATCCGTTGAGTCGTGCAGATACTGCTGTTGGGCAAGCAGGTCTCTCCGTGCGTACGCTGTTTGAACGGGGGCGACCGTATATGGAGGAGGTCTTTGCCTGGGCGAGAGCACAGTTCGAGGCCAAGAGCTATCTCATCCCTCTCGACATGCTAGAGCTTGGACCGCCTGTCCCAGATCCCGACAAAATTCTTTGTCTAGGCGTGAACTATCGCGAACATGCCGCTGAAGCCCAGCAGGAACTGCCTGCCGTTCCCCTGTTCTTCGCCAAGTTCCGCAATAGTTTAATCGGTCCGAGTAGTCCCATTCTCTTACCCCGGGTGAGCACGCAGATCGACTATGAAGGGGAGTTAGCCGTCATCATCGGCACGCGCTGCAAAGAAGTGGCTGAGCCGGAGGCGTTGCAGTACGTGGCTGGCTATAGCATCATGAACGATGTGACCGCTCGTGACATCCAACTCCAGACGAGTCAGTGGACGGCTGGCAAAGCTCTGGATACCTTTGCACCGATGGGACCCGGGATGGTCCTGGCATCCGACATACCCGATCCGCAAACGCTCATGCTCACCACACGAGTGAATGGGCAGGTAGTGCAGCACGAGAGTACCGCCAGCATGATCTTTTCGGTGGCCACTTCAATCGCTTTCCTGAGTTTCCTTATGACGCTGGAGCCCGGGGATATCATTGCGACGGGGACGCCATCGGGCGTGGGGTTCAAACGTACTCCTCCCCTTTTTTTACGGGAGGGTGACGTCGTGGAAGTCGAGATCGAAGGCATTGGCCGCATCCGCAACCCGGTAATGCGCGGTCGTTGGTGAGAAGAGGAACTTGTAGCGTGTCTTGCACAGAGGCGAGATGCATCGAAGAAGTGAGTCTCACCCAAGCAACACCAAAGGAGGAGATAAATGTCAGAGGTAACTGAGGGCAATGTGATCACTCGGCCCACCCTGCACCACGTCAACCTGAAGACCACGCGCCTCCAGGAGATGATTGACTGGTACGCAACGGTGGTGGGCATGGCGCCAAATTTCCAGTTTCCGGGCGGGGCTTGGCTGACCAACGACGCAGCCAATCACCGTCTCGCGTTGCTCACCTCACCTCGGATGAGCGATGATCCAGACAAGTTGGTTCACACCGGCATCCATCATAGCGCGTTCGAGTACACGACGATCGACGAGCTGCTAGAGACCTACAGGCGACTGAAGGGTCTGCGGATCGTGCCGCACTTCACGGTGGATCACGGCATGACCACCTCGTTCTACTACGTGGATCCCGACGGCAACAGCGTGGAGTTGCAGGTCGACAACTTCGGGGATTGGGAGCAGTCCAGCGAGTGGATGCGGACCTCGCCGCAGTTCGCTGCTGATCCCATTGGTACGCCCGTCGATCCCGAGCAGATGATTGCGGCACGCAAGGCGGGGGCCTCATTCGCAGAACTCCACCGGCGTGCCTATGCCGGCGAATTTCCACCAGCTGGCCCCATAGACCCGCGCGTTCCGCTCGGGGATCCGCGCTCTCCGCTGTAGAGCTGGTCAAGCTTGCCTGCTTCGCTCAGCTCAGGAGAGCTGAGCGAGCAACGATTCACGTGCTGCCCAGGCAAGTGTACTTCGGACTAGAAGACGATACCAACCACCAGAAGGAGGTCTTTCTCTATGGAGAAGCTGATTATCACGGCGGCGTTGACCGGGAGCATCACGGTCCCGACACAGACCAAGTATCTCCCCTATACCCCCGAGGCGATTGCCGCCGATGCCATCGCCTGTGCCAAGGCAGGTGCTACCGCGGTTCACATTCACGTGCGCGACCCCCAGGACGGTCACCCTACGTCTGACCCGGAACTCTTTGGCGAGGTCGTCAAGCGCATCAAGGCGGAGAGTAATGTCATCGTGGGGCTAACGACTGGGGGCGCGATGGGTATGACGCCACAAGAACGTCTGCGGGTTGTTCCGCTCTTTCAGCCGGAACTGGCTTCCTTTAACCTGGGGTCGATCAACTTCTCCATGCATCCGGCGGCCCGCCACTTCAAACCCGAAGACTACCGCTTCGAGTGGGAGCAAGCGTACGTCGAGGGAACGAAAGACTTTATCTTGCGCAATACCTTTGGCGATATGGAGGCCTTCGCTCAAACCATGCAGGCGAACAACACGCGACCGGAGTTCGAGGCTTACGATGTCGGTCACCTCTCTAATCTGCGCTTCCTGCAACGCTCCGGCCTCGTCAAGGCACCGCACTGGATCCAGTTCGTGCTCGGCGTGCTGGGAGCCCTGGCGGTCACACCGGAAGACCTCCTGGTGATGAAGGCAACGGCCGATCGCCTCTTTGGGCCCGAGAACTATCGCTGGTCGGTCATCGGCGTCGGCTATCCGGCCGAGTTCAATATGGCGGCGATGGCGATGATGATGGGAGGGCATGTGCGCGTCGGCTTGGAAGACAACATCTTCGTGCGGCGTGGCGTCCTGGCGACCAACGTGCAGCTGGTCGAGAAGGCAGTACGGCTGGCCAATGAGTTCGAGCGCGAGGTCGCAACACCGGATGAGGCACGAGCAATGCTTGGCCTCAAAGGACGTGAGGCCGTCAATTACTAGTGTTTTAGGACACAGCCGCCTGGAAAAGGAGCACGAAGCATGGGAACTGCATCTGGAGATGAGACGCTCCTGTGGGAACCTTCAGAGGAACTGAAGCAACAAGCCACGCTCACACGATATATGCAGTGGCTCGAACGTGAAAAAGGGCTGTACGTTCGCGACCAGGAGGAACTGTGGCACTGGTCGGTGAGCCACCTCGAGGACTTCTGGGCCTCGATCTGGGACTTCTTTTCCGTCAAGGCCTCCAGGCCGTATACCTCGGTGCTGGCGGACAGGAAGATGCCTGGTGCCCAGTGGTTCGGAGGGGCTGAGCTCAATTATGCCGAGCAGGTCTTCCGAAACGCTTCTGTTGGTTATCCTGCTCTGCTCTTCCAATCCGAGCGGCACCCGCTTCGTGCAGTCTCGTGGGAGGAATTGTCGCGCAACGTGGGTTCGGTGGCCAATGCGCTGCGAGCCCTTGGGGTAAAGCCGGGGGACCGGGTCGTGTCCTACATGGCCAATCTCCCGGAAACGGTGATTGCATTTCTGGCTTGTGCGAGCATCGGGGCGGTCTGGTCGAGCTGCCCCCCGGACTTTGGCACGAGCAGCGTGATCGAACGCTTCCAACAGATCGAGCCCAAGGTGCTCTTTGCCGTGGATGGCTACCAATATAACGGCAAAGAGGTCGACCGGCGCTCGGTGCTCTCCGAACTGCAACAGGCCTTGCCCACGCTGCACACGACGGTCCTGCTCCCCTATCTATCCAAGGATACTGATACAGAGGGCGAGACCTCGATGGTCCTCTGGCACGACTTCCTGTCGAGCGATACCACGCTCACGTTTGAGCAGGTGCCCTTTGAGCATCCCCTGTGGGTGCTCTACTCCTCAGGTACCACTGGTTTACCAAAGGCCATCGTGCAAGGACACGGCGGTATTGTCCTCGAACATCTCAAAAGTGTGGGGCTGAGCCTGGATCTGAAACCGGGAGATATTTTCTTCTGGTACACGACGACCGGATGGATGATGTGGAACATCTTGGTTGGAGGGCTGCTGGTGGGAACCACGATCCTCCTCTACGATGGCAGCCCAGCCTACCCGACCCTGAACATGCTTTGGAAGTTGGCCCAGGAGAGTGGCATGACGTTCTTCGGCACCAGCGCAGGCTATATTACCTCCTGTATGAAAGCGGGCCTGGAGCCGGGCACGACCTATGACCTGAGCAAGCTGCGGGCTATTGGCTCGACCGGCTCCCCGCTGCCGCCGGAAGGCTTTGGGTGGGTGTACGAGCATGTCAAGCGGGATATCTGGCTGGCTTCGATCAGCGGTGGTACGGACGTGTGCTCGGCCTTTGTGGGGGGCTCGGTGCTGCTGCCGGTCTATGCAGGTGAACTGCAGTGCCGCGCGCTGGGAGCGAAGGTGGAAGCCTTTGACGAGCAAGGCCACCCTGTCATCAATGAGGTAGGCGAATTGGTGCTCACTGAGCCATTGCCCTCGATGCCCCTGTACTTCTGGAACGATCCAGGGAACACACGCTACCAGGAGAGCTACTTCGACGTGTACCCGGGTGTATGGCGACATGGCGATTGGATCAAGATTACTCCACGGGGCAGCGCCATCATTTATGGTCGGTCGGACTCCACTATCAATCGTCAGGGCATTCGCATGGGCAGTAGTGAGATTTATCGTGTGGTCGAGGCGCTCCCAGAGGTCCTCGACAGTTTGATCGTAGGCGTTGAGCTTCCAGGTGGGAAATACTACCTGCCACTCTTTGTGGTGCTGCGTGAGGGAGTGGAGTTGGATGATGCCCTCAAAGCCAAGATCAAGCAGCAGCTGCGCACCAACGTCTCGCCGCACCATGTGCCTGATGAGATCATTGCGATTGAGGAAGTTCCACGAACACTGAGTGGCAAAAAGCTTGAAGTCCCCGTGAAGAAGCTCTTGATGGGAATGCCGATCGAGAAAGCAATCAGTATGGACGCGCTGAATAACCCACAAGCTATGGAGTATTTCATTGAGTTCGCTCAGAAGATGCGGACCTTCGGGAAGGCAAGCAAATCATAGCGGCTTTCAATGAGGCCTATCAGGTCATCCTGGAGCGTAGGGGACCGTTAGATGAAGTGATCGTTGAAACAGAGGCTACCAGGGAACTTGAGGAGCAATTGGGCGAGGCGATGCTGGCAGTTGGGATGCTCACGAAGAGGTAATCAGGCTCCGACACCAGGTCATTACAGCCTTACGTGAAGCAATGGGCCTCCACTTCTGTTTCACCACTAGCCATTAAGAGGAAAACATGATGCAAGACGTATATATTATTGACGGAGCGAGGACTCCCGTCGGCCTATTACAGGGATCACTTTCCAATGTCAGCGCTATTGAGCTTGGCATCATTGCCTCCAAAGGAGCGATTGAGCGCAGCCGCGTTGATCCGAATCTGATCGACCAAATCGTCATGGGCAACGTCATTCAGTCGAGTAAGGATGCGGTCTATTTACCGCGCCATATCGGACTCAAGGTCGGCATACCCATCGAGACGCCGGCCTTAGTGGTCAATCGCTTGTGTGGTTCCGGCTTCCAGGCGATTGTGACGGCCGCCGAGATGCTCCTGCTGGGAGATGGCCAGATTGCACTGGCTGGAGGAGCCGAGAACATGACGCAGGCTCCCCATGTGCTGCGTGGCGCACGCTCCGGCTATAAATTCGGCCAGGCCCCTCAGCTCGAGGATAGTTTGTGGGAGGCCCTTATCGACACCTACACCGGTTGTGGCATGGCGATTACGGCTGAGAATCTGGCGGAGAAGTATGGGCTGACACGCCAGGAGGTCGATGCCTATGCCCTGCGCAGCCAGCAAGCCGCTCGCCGGGCCGAACAAGCCGGCTGGCTGGCCTCAGAGATCGTCCCCGTCACCATCAAGGACCGCAAGGGCAACCCGGTGGAGTTCAAGCAAGATGAGGGCATTCGCGATACCTCGATGGAGTCCTTAGCCAAGCTGCCAGCACGCTTCCGCAAGGGAGGAGTCGTGACCCCGGGCAATGCTAGCGGCATCAATGATGCAGGTGCCTGTGTCATTGTGGCCACCGCTGATGCCGTACAGCAACATCACTTGAAGCCGATGGCCCGGCTGGTCTCCTGGGGGGTAGCTGGAGTCCCACCCGAGATCATGGGCATCGGACCGGCCCCTGCCATTCGCCAGGCCCTCAAACGCGCCGATTTGACCTTAGAGCAGATGGACCGTATTGAGGTCAACGAGGCCTTCTCGGCGCAGTATCTGGCCGTCGAGAAGGAATTGGGCTTGAATCGCGACAAGACCAATGTCAATGGCGGCGCCATCTCCCTGGGTCATCCCCTGGCGGCAACGGGGGCTCGTATCACCATCTCCCTGATATATGAGCTGCGCCGCCATCATCTCAAGTACGGCATCGGTTCGGCCTGTATTGGTGGCGGGCAAGGTATTGCTGTGGTTATCGAGAACGTAGCGTAAGCTGAACAGGGAATCATCGAACGGCAGAAAGCCGAACTCCCGCCCCAGAGCTCAGATCAGGTGTGAGCGGTGGGGCAGGGATTGCGAGGAGACAATGACCATGAAAGAACGATCATCGGACGGGGCGAACATTATGGAGGCTTGGACCGAGTTGGCTATATTCTCAAAGGTCACGACTTGCAGATTGGCCCAATTCCAACAATCATGACACGGCGGGCACCATAGTTATATCTTAGCTCTACTACGAAGTAGCAGTACAAAAAAGCGGTAACTGGAAGGAACGCCTTCAGACCAGACCGAACCACCAGGAACGCTTGACACATTGCGAGAGGACATCGTTACCCGCAAGCAAGCCCTCTGTTCGCGTATCCGGGAGGGTGAGGCAGACGCAGGTCCCTGGCGCCGTGAGGTACTCGATTACACGACTTGGGCTGTAGAGGAGAAGGTACGCATCGCCAATCCACGGTATCTCGAACGCACTGGCGGCTCATAGCCTCGGGTTCGTCAGATGAAGTTCTTGTCGTTTGACGTTGCAATTCATCTAACGAAAGGCAGTCCTGTCACAGTGTCTGATCGCCTCATGTTCTGAAAACAAACTCGGCAGAAGGAACCGTCTGCTGAAGGTGAAAAGGAGAAAAGTTGCCATGAGTAGTAAACAACCAGAGCCTCTCAATCCGCTCGATCCATTTGGAGCCTTGCGGACGACGCGCGATGCCAATATGGAGGCCTGGTCCAAGATGATGATCGAACTGGTCAACTCTGATGCCTACAGTCAGATGATGAGCAGATGGGCGAATACCTATTTTACGGTGTCGCAGCCCTTTCAGCAGATTCCTACCATCTAAAGAGTCGTAGTTGTCCAGCAGTGAGTCGTGCTTGGGGAGTTGAAGAATTTTCCTTGCATCAGGCGATCTTCTACACGTAGGAATGGTCTGAGCATCTTTTCGTTGAAACAAGAACAGAGGAGAAGATCATGAAAGCAGTCCGCATTCACGGCTACGGCGGCCCAGAGGTGATCCGCTATGAGGACGCGTCGCCTCCGACCATCGCTGCCGACGAGGTGCTCGTCGCGGTCCATGCCACCTCGATTAACCCGGTTGATCTCGCCACTCGCGCCGGCCATTTCCAGAACAAAATCCCCGTCATGTTCCCCTGGACGCTGGGACTCGACCTCTCCGGCGTTGTCGCCAAGGTTGGCCCGAACGTGACAGGCTTCGCCATTGGGGATGCCGTCTTTGGGTATTCCAACATGATGCGGCAAGGGGCCGATGCGGAGTATGCCGTCATCAGTGCCTCCGAGATCGCACACAAGCCGCAGTCGTTGGACTTTGTTGAGGCCGCAGCCGTCCCCGTGACTGGACTCACCGCCTGGCAAGCGCTCTCGATAGGCGGTCTCCAGGCGGGCCAAACGGTCCTGATCCACGGAGCCGGCGGGGGTGTTGGGTCTCTGGCAGTGCAGTTCGCGAAGGCTCAGGGCGCGCGGGTGATTGCGACGGCTGCGGGTGACAAGCTGGACTTGGTGCGCTCGCTTGGGGCGGAGTCGGTGATCGATTACACCACGACCCGCTTCGAGAAGGTGGTCCGTAACGTCGATGTCGTGCTGGCCCTCGTCGGGGGTGAGGTCATCGAGCGCTCGTGGGGAGTTCTCAAGCCAGGCGGCATCCTAGTCACCACGGCAGCAGAGATCGATCCAGAGACAGCCGCGGCCCGGGGCGTGCGTGGAACTGGGATGTTGACCCAACCCAACGGTGCACAGTTGGCCGAGATCGCTGCCTTCTTCGACACGGGCGCGGTCAAGCCGGTGGTCTCCACCATTCTGCCTCTGGCGGAAGCGGCGCAGGCGCACAAGTTAGCTGGCAGTGGTCACGTGCGCGGCAAGATTGTCCTGCGGGTTGTCGCCTAACCTCCACTTCCATTGCCACCGTACCCCATGCAAGAGCATTGGTTAAGTGTCTCCACCCAAGAAGAGCAAGAACATCCAAAGGTGTTCTTGCTCTTCTTCTCCGTTCATATCACCACGGAAAAGCGAAAAGATATGGTTCCGAAATGAACTCTATGTTTGCACTTTTGGAAAGGGGAGTGGCAGGAAAGGATGTAAATTTGGGAAATAAGCTGCTGATTTCTTTGCCATTCCTCTGTTGAAAGCATCTCTCCTTCTTTGTCCTGTGGAGCCATTCTA
>MNIY01000199.1 GCA_001919995.1 Ktedonobacter sp. 13_1_20CM_4_53_11 | reverse complement strand
TCTGCTACCGATCCCACTGTGGCGCCGACCGGCTACCATACGATATCGATGTTCTGCCAATATGCTCCTTATCATCTAAAAGGACGAGAATGGTCCGATGATGTTAAAAATGAGATGGCAGACAACATCGTTGCGACGATGGCCGAGTTTGCTCCTAACTTCGCTGATGCCATTTTCGCGCGCCAGGTACTCAGCCCGGTGGATATCGAACAGCGCTATGGGATGCCCAACGGGAACATTTTTCACGGCGAGATCACACCGGATCAGTTGTTCTCACTGCGGCCCGCGCCAGAATGTGCCCATTATCGCACACCTATTGAGGGGATATACCTGTGCGGTTCAAGTACCCACCCGGGA
This sequence comes from Ktedonobacter sp. 13_1_20CM_4_53_11, assembly GCA_001919995.1. The sequence goes on along the minus strand of MNIY01000199.1, from coordinate 8,453 downwards.
GGAGGCGTCATGGGAGCGCCGGGTCATAATGCAGCTAAAGCGGTACTCAGTGATTGGGCAAAGCAATAAGCACAGCATTTTCTTTACGTCGTTGGCAGATCGCGCCGATTGAAGATCACCAGTCCTGCTATGCCGCATACCAGTCCTGCGACGACCAGCACCGCCGGATACCAGCCGGTGATAGAGTGTTCAGAAAGCGCCTGGATGCCCTGCGTGTAGTAGAGCGGCTCGATTTTCAACATCCAGGATAGTTTATCGGAGAGAGTGCCGAACGTGTTCATCAGGTAGGCAAGGGCGATAATACCAAACGCTGCGCCGCCAGCCGCACGGCTGGCATTGATGAAGGATCCGAAGAACATACCGATGCCACTTGCCAGGAACATGAGCGCCAACTCAATCAATTCTGCGATGGCGAGCCAACTCCAATCGATATCGGCGTTTTTCACGAAGAGGGTAGCGAGCCAGATCGATAGAGTAGCCGCCAGACTCAAAAAGATTGCGCCCAGGACTGCGCTGAGCCAGAGTTCCAGGAAGTAGCGCGTGCGAGAAATTGGTCGCGCCAGTGCCAGATCGAGCGTGCCGTTCTCGAAGGTAGCAGGCAGTGCCGCCCCGGCCATAAAGGCGATGATACCGCCCCAGAGCAGGGCGTAAATCGAGCTATACAGCTCCACCCCTATGAGAGAGGAAAAACTGGATACATTCTTGAGCTTTGCGCCCACCAGACCTGCAACAGCATTCGAGGTCAGGTACGAACTGAAATTTATTCCAGACAATGTGGGATACAGGAAGCCGATCACCAGCGCAATAAAAAGGATGTAGAAAGCGCCGGCTCCTAACAGTGTTTTGGCATTGAGAAACGAGACCCTGGTTATAATCAGGCCGCGCGCGCGTTTCTTCGGCGCGGCGATGCTTTTCGATATGGATGTGGTAGCCATTGTCGGCTCTCCTTTCACCAGTACAGGGTTTAGCGCGTACCCTTTGTCGTTGTTTCCACCTGTGGATTTTCGTAAAACTTCAAGAACACTTCTTCCAGTGGAGCCTCTTCGGCCTGCAGGCGCAGCACTTCGTGACGGCTGAGCGCCTTGATGAGCGCATCCATGCTGCCACCCACATTGAAATGGTAGGCATGGTTGTGGCTGGTCACCATGCTCACCCCTGGAATACGCGACAGATCATCCGGGCTGACGGCATCGCCAAACTCGACTGTGACGCGCTGGCCCGCCTTCTGGCGCAGCTTCTCCACCTCTTCAATGGTGACGATTTCGCCCTTGCGAATGACCGCCACACGCTGGCATACCTTTTCGACGTCGCTCATGATATGCGAACTCATGAAGATGGTCTTGCCACGCGCCTGTTCTTGCAGCAGGAACTCGTTGAATGTGCGCTGCAAAAGCGGGTCGAGGCCAGAAGTTGGCTCGTCGAGGATCAGCACATCGGGATCGCACATGAAGGCCAGCACGACGCCGATCTTCTGGCGCATGCCCTTGGAGTAGCCTTTCAGTTGCCGTTTCAACTCGACATCGAAGCGCGCTACCAGGTCGTCCAGCAGCACGGGTTCGCGTCCCTGCAAGCGCGAGAAGTAGTTGATGATCTGTTTGCCGGTCATCTGCCCCGGCAGGCGCACGTCACCGGGCAGGTAGCCGATGCGCTGGTGCAGGGCCATTTTGTCGCGCTGCGCGTCCAGCCCAAGCACATGCAGCGTCCCTGACGTGGGGCGAATGACATCCAGCATGCAGCGAATGGTGGTGGTTTTGCCCGCGCCATTCGGCCCCAGGAAGCCAAAGATTTCGCCCTGCTCGACGCGCATCGAGATGCCTTTAACGGCCTGCACCTTGCCATACGATTTGTGTAGATTATCAATCACAATCACTGGTTCTTGCACTGTCATGTTGTGACCTCCTCCTCTTTTTGGGTTTCCCTTTTCCTGAGTTCTACAGCTCGTTCCATGTAAGATGAGAATACGCTTGTCTCCGCGTTGCTCTCGTTTCGAGCGTTCCTCTATTTGACCTTGTCCACCTTTGCGTTGGGTTGCCAATACGGTTCCTCTGCCTCATTATGACTAGATGACCGGAAAAACAATATGACTAATTTGGTTCACCTGGTCAGAATTATAGCTGATGTTATGACAAAAGTCAAGAGTGATTGCCAATGTGAAGGGGAGGGGTGTAACGTGCTCACGTATAGCTGTATAATATATTTACCTCTACAACGTCGAGGCTACGCCCCTATTTAGTGAAAGAGGCCGAAGGAGGAGTAGCCGAAGAGAAGAAAGGATTGGCCATGTCAACAAAGATTACTATTTCTAGCGTCCATCACATCCGACTGATCGTAACCGACCCTATTCGCTCACGTGATTTCTACACCAGTTTACTCAACTTTACGGTGGCTGCTGAGCTACCACCAGGGTTTGTGCTGACAGATGGGAACATGTTGCTGGGTATTACACCACCATGGGACGCGAGCCAGGCTCCCCCTAATGATCGTTTCAGTCCTCACCGGGTAGGGTTGGATCACCTGAGCTTTGGTGTTGCCAACCGCGCTGAACTGCACAAAGCCGCGGCCCTCTTCGAAGAGCATGACGTGGAGCACGGGGAAGTGAGGGATCTTCCAGACTTTGGGATTACGATCCTGAGTTTCAGCGATCCTGACGGTATCCAACTGGAATTAACTGCGCCTCTCGAGTAAAGACGGAGGGAGGGGGTCGGTGAATGCGTGGCTGAACAATACTGACTAACGGTAGGGAAACCTGCAAAAATGATGCTGGTAACTGTACTACAGAGAGTCGAGCATCACGCGAATAAAACCAATGCCGATGGAGAGCCAGTCAAACAAGCGGGTCCAGGCAACCCAATCTTGCTGTCTGGGCCATGCTGGCCTGTAGCGAGGAATCATCTCTTTGGGCATGACAATGACCCACTTGCTGCCCTCACCCAGACCACCAGGAGTGATACGTACTGAGATATTGAAGACATTCTCGTTGGGAAGTTGCACTTTCCAGTCCGGCATGGTCCTCAGCAGAGGGTCGCGTCGCCAGGCACTGAAGAGGGCAGGATCTTCGGGAGAACCGCCTGGCGAGCGTTGCAGGGTGATCACCTGGCCAACTACGGCTGAGCGCTCCCACTCAGGAAAGCGCAGCCAGACAGAATAGCGATATTCATCGAGGCCAACCGCCTTGATGAATGATCGATAGCCTTCGCGTTCGATACGCCGTTCGGTGTCGCTCTGCCAGATCGTGACCATGGCATCAAGACGTTTTTTCTTCTCTTCTTCGTTGAGGTTGGCGTGAGGGCCGTAATCAGGCGGGTATTGTGCTGTTGGCATCTATTGCTCCTAAGGCAGCGGGAAAATAATACTTGATCCAGGAGACCAGGTCTTCGGCAAGGGGGGCCACAAAATGAGATCGTGCGTTATCAGGATAGCGCCATAGTTCAAGGCTGTACGCATGCAGGAACTGCCTCCTCATCATTGCCTGTGGGGTACCGGGTACAGTTGAGGGGGCATATATGGTATCACCTACAATCGGGTAGCCCAGGGCGGCGAGGTGTGCACGAATTTGATGAGTGCGTCCCGTTACAAGGTGAACCTCTAACAGTGTAAATAGTTGTGAGACGACTAAAACTTTTACCAGGGTTTGCGCAGTTTGACCCGCCGGGCCGACAATAGAGCGACGACGATCATCAGGATCTCGTTGTAAAGGACCATCCAGCACAAATTCTTCATTTTGAGCAAGAGTGATGACACGTTCTTGATGCATGCTCCCTTCGGGGCTACGTTTTGCAATAGTGAACGTAGCGCGGGGTTGCGCCCAGGCAGGCGCTCCCTGCTGGACGACAGCCAGGTAACGTTTTACGATCGAATGGTCTTGAAACTGGCGAACCAGATGACGGCGCGATCGTTCAGTACGTGCCAGCGCTACGATACCCGATGTGTCTTTATCCAGGCGATGCAACAAACAAGGACGAGGAAGCAGACCATCTTCTTTCCACTGCTTTTCAATGCGTTTTTGCCGCAACATGGATTGTATATGTGGCGGGGCACCTGCCCACCCGGGCTCATCTGGCAATACAGGAGGCCGCCAATCGTCAGCACTGAACTGCGCAAGGTCAGCTAGCAGGGCATTCCACATTGTGCCATCAACATTTTTATAGGTGGGGTGAATGACAAGCCCTGCCGGTTTGTTGACAATTAGCAGATGGTGATCTTGATAGATAACGGGTATGGTAGTAGTCGTCATATTGTGAGTATAAGACCAGATGGGAGTTAGCGTCAATAGTATAGCTTTTCAGCGCACGAAAGTAGTCAGAACCATCTTTATTGTCTGGTAGTTGCCAAATGAGCTACACTGGAAGCATGGAAATTTTACTGAAAGAAGCAAAAAGTATACTGACGCCTCAACGAAATGGCTTTCTGGCTGCCAGGCCATATCCTTTTACCCATTCACTTTCAGGGTACGTAGGTTGCGGCTTTGGACAGACAACGTGCGGCCTCTATTGCTATGCGCAATTCCTTCCCAACTGGCATTTTCGCGGTTTCACTGCGGAATGGGGCCACGCTGTCCAGGTCAAAACGAATGCTGCTCAACTGCTGGCGAAGGCGCTCAGCACGATGAAGCCGCAGGTACGCCAGAAACTGCGTATCTTTATGAGCAGTACGACCGATCCATACCAGCCTGTTGAACGCGAGTATCAGATAACGCGACAATGCCTGGAGGTCTTTGCTGATTATGATGACCTTGATCTGCTTGTCGTCCAGACGCGCTCTCCACTGGCCGCACGCGACCTTTCATTACTGGGGAAGATTCCTTATGCATGTTTATCCGTCACCATCGAAACAGATGACCAGATCTATCTCAAGCGTCTCAAAGGAGGACCCCCATTGGAGAAACGCTGGGAGTTGATACGGGAATCTCGCGCTTGTGGTATATCTACTCAGATCACGGTCAGCCCCTGTCTCCGATATTCTGGGATTGAGAATTTTGGGCAGCGATTGCTCCGGAGTGGAGCAAACCGCTTGATCGTTGATTCGGTCACGGATGGTGACGGCTCAGGAGGTGAGCGCACCGCCCGCAGCCCATTCGCGCAGGTTGAGCCAGATTGGGAAGATTCAGACCATGCTCACCGGCTCTATCGCTATTTAGAGGAATATGCAGGTGGGACGGATATTGCGCTTGGTTGGAGCATTGCAGGTTTTTGTGGAATAACTCCCCGTTACCTGGCGCAGTGATACTCTTTGCTCAATGATCTATGGCTATATGCAACGCTGGCACTCTTGACCGGAAGGCTGCTTATCAAAAACCGGAAGTTGCATATTGTGAGGGGACACAGTCCGCGCGCCTCAATTTTTGATTATTTCCCTCTTTTCAACTATGCTACAATAATACAGTGTGAAGTTTGGAGAGCACTTCATCAAGTCACCTGAGAGGTACCGTATGGAATATATACACTATCATAATGAGCCAGAATTACGGGATCCCGTGGTCATAGCAGCCTTCGGGGGATGGAATGATGCCGCTGATGCGGCAACTACAGCGATCAAATTCCTCATCGATCGTTGGAAACCCATAAAGCTCGCAGAGATCGATATCGAGGACTTTTTTGTCTTCACTGAGACGAGGCCTACAATCAAGTATGTAGACGGTATACAGCGCACCATCGTCTGGCCTTCTTGCCAGTTCTTAGCGTACAAGGCCCCCGACCTGAGCCATGATATCATCCTCTATCTTGGCGCAGAACCGCAATTGAAGTGGAAGACGTTCAGTAAATGTTTCCTGGAAGTCTGTAAGAAATTCCATGCCTCGGAAATCATTCTGCTCGGGGCATTACTAGCTGATGTACCACACTCAATTGCCGTGCCTATTACAGGCACGGCATCTACCGTGGATATGAAGGAACGTCTTAAAGAAATGGATATTCATAATTCACGTTATGAAGGACCAACTGGAATGGTGGGAGTAATACAGGATGGATTTCGACGAGTCGCCATTCCCGCAGCAAGTATTTGGGCGGCGGCACCACACTACCTCGCGGCCACACCTAACATCAAGGTAACATCCGCACTTCTCACCTATCTCAACACATTTATGTCTTTCGGATTAGATTTAAGCGATATACAATTGGATGCTATTCGTTTCGAAGAACAAATCTCCACGCTGGTTGCAAAAGATCCAGAGGCGAGCGCATATGTACGTAAGCTGGAAGAGCAGATTAGCGAAGCAGTTCATTCCGACGATGACGATGACGAGGAGGAAGATTCATTTTTCAGCGCGGATAGATCCACGGGAACAGGGCCACTGCCTAGCGCTGAATCCTTGATTCAAGGCGTTGAGGAACTGTTGCGAAAGCAACGCGAGAACGGGGAGCAAAATAAACCAATTGATGAGGAGGATGAATAAGTCTCTGAACATGAGGGAAATACGTCGCTCTGAGGTAATAAGAGGGGTGCCATGGCCTCTAAAAAGCCATGGCACCCCTTGTTTACACCGGGGATATCTCTCTCTCTTGAGAAATGTATAATTCACTACTACATCAAGCAGATAGAAATCAAGCAACAGGGTCATGCTGTAGCTTATCGTGTAAGCCCTGGAGGCTTTACAGCACTACAGTCACTTTGCGTTGTTTCCCTCCTCTTAAGAAACTGACGGCTAATTTTTCTCCAGCGCGGTGACGCCGTACGATCCGCTGCAGATCGCGAGGTTCTGTCACAGCTTCATTGTCGGCTGTAAGAATGATGTCCATGCGCTTGAGTTCAGCGTGTTCGGCCGGTCCATCGCGACGAATCTCCAGCAGTTCCATACCAAATTGCTGTAACAGTCCGAGGCTTCTCTGCAAGGCCGGGTCAATCTTCACCCGCATACCGCCAACTCCCATGGATGTTCCCTCGGGTTTTGCCTCACGCCTCCTGGTAACCCTGGCAATGGTTGCTTTCACGGTATCCAGGGGCACCGAGAAGCCCAGGCCCTGGGCCAAGGGCATCATGGCAGTGGTGATACCTACGACGCGCCCAAAGCTATCGACTAGCGGACCACCCGAGTTACCGGGATTGATTGAGGTGTCGGTTTGAATCAAATTGGTCATTTTGCGCGAACCGGGAACATCCAGGTCACGGCCTAACGCGCTGACCACTCCAGCAGTAACCGTCCAGTTCAACCCGTAAGGATTCCCGACGGCAATCACCAGTTGACCGACGCGTAGCGGGACGCGGCCAAGTTCCGCAACGGGGAGATGATCCGCGCCAATACGAAGGACGGCAACATCCACTTCCGGGTCGCTGCCAACGAGGCCAGCGTCAAATTTCCGTCCGTCCGCCAGAGTTACCTGGATACGTCGCGCTCTTGAAACAACATGGGCATTCGTTAATATCTGGCCATCTGAGGAGAAGATGAAGCCGGAGCCAAGACCGCTCCCAAAGGCAGGCACATTGAATGGACCAACACGCTGACCATCTCGCTCTATATCAATACGGACAACCGCAGGGCCAACTCGCTCCGCCGCTGTGGTTACTGCATATGAATAGGCATCCAGAGCCTGTGCATCGTTCTCATGTGTACTCATCATCGGTAATTTACTTTCCTGTGGAACCCACTCAATGGTACGTGCGTGCGAGACTACGGCTCAATGAGTTTGATATGTATTCTATCACACAGAACGAAAAATGTCTGCAATTTCTTTCCTCACCAGGCATATTCACGCTCACCCAGCACACTCCACACTCCAATTTCATACAAGAGAGTCCATGAAAGTCCAATAAAAAACAGCGAAATACGCCCCTTAAGGTGTCAATTAAGGTGTCAAAAATCCAAAGCATCATCACCATCGCCACGTCTACTCAACTGGCACGACAAGCCTTACCATGGGCATAACAAACGGGCCAGCATCTCAGAAGACGCTGGCCGCTCTGCAAAGATCACTTCTCACTCCTCAGTCACAGCCCGAAACTTGCGATCAAAATCGTCCATCGCCTGACCATGCATTCCAGGAAACACATGCCCATAGACATTCATGGTGATCCGAATATCACTATGCCCCGCAAGCTCTTGTATCACTTTCGGGTTAATCCCCATCGCTAACCAGATCGAAATGGCGCTATGCCTCAGATCATGAAACCGCATATCTGGCAAGCCTGCCTCTTTCAATAAAGCTTTCAGAGCATCGTAAACATACTGGGGCGCAACGTATCCACCACTAGCCGTAGAAAAGACCAAATCCTTGTCCTGCCATCGAGATGAACGAACACGTAGCGTCAACTGATGTTTCCGATATTCCAGCAGCGAATCAACGACAAAGCTCTGCAGCTGGATGTGACCCAGGGTAGGGATGATATGCTTATCCAGGTGCCGTCGATATAGCGCATATGTGCTCGCCTTGATTGTCGTTTTGTGCACCTTTTCAAGTCAGTTCGGTTTGAGCCACTAGCCTGTGTTGCCTACGTAGTACGAGCCACTAGCTGCACTTCGA
>MNIY01000041.1 GCA_001919995.1 Ktedonobacter sp. 13_1_20CM_4_53_11 | reverse complement strand
CCGGAGAGGAGTGACATTTCCGTAGCCAATTGATCGCGATGATTGGCGAGAACGCGAACGTAGGAAAAACGGTGAGAGAACCACCAGTATCAGACAAATAACCCCTACAATTGCCAGTACACCAGTGACAACAGTTGCATTACCATTGTTTGCATAGGCATAGCCCCCAGCAATAAGTGCCGCTATAACTGCAATGATAATGAACCATTCGGACAACCCGAATTTGAAAGATGGGAAACCACGACTACGTGGTCTGCTACGCGAAGCCGGATTACGGCGCTTGCGCTCACCAAATTTTTGCCCCAGGCCCTGCTTAGGCTCCGTGGCCTCCAAATTGCGGAGAATTTCTTCGATCTCACGTTCATATCTGTTTGGCATGGATGCTCTGCTTCCTTAAACTCGCCAAAACACTCTTGCCATTAATGATACCAATTTTTAAGCTGCTAGACAAGTACTTTGCCTCTCAATTTCAGCAATACATATCTCAAAGTCATCTCTATGGAAAAATTTTTCGGGAAGAGACTCAAAGAAGTCACTGAAAAGGGAGTATAAAGCCCTTACTTCTTTCTCTGAACAAACCATCTTAAGTAAGGGACAAGGCGAGCACTGGCATTCGAGCTCCCAATCAGCTCCAAATCCTCAGCGCTAAGAGGCTTAATAATGATGAAAAAGCCAATACACAATAGTAAGAAAATAACACCCGACACACCGATGAGTAAACGACTTGCCGGATGCCAGAGGATACCGGGTAAGGCTGCTAACGTCAAGCCCAACAAAAATTTCATGGTGAACCAGAGTGGAAATTTACGTGGCAACACAGGCCAGAGAAAAGCGAGGAGCAGAGCACCAATCAAAACCTGCGCCAGGCCGTCGGCAACAAGCGCACCTGCTGGCCCCCAGTGAGGAATCAAGAGCACCCCGACTACCACGACCGCGACAAGACCTAGCCACTGACTCAGCACAACCAACTTTGGCTTGCCAACCACATACAACGCATATTGATTGTCCGCCGTACCGAGGACACGCACCAGGACATTGAAGAAGAGAAAGATAGCCAGCAATGGACCTACAGCATCATAGTTCGCACCGTACAGCGCGTGAGCAATGATTTGCGCATTAAACAAACAAAACACAAGCACAGGTGCCGCAAGCAGCGTCTCTATTTTGATCAGAGCCTGCCATGAGCGTGCCAGGCGATCATAGTTGCGCCCTACAAAGGCTGCTGCGAGCGCAGCTCCTCCAACCCCACCAAAGCCCGACACAAGCAGAAGACTCGCGGCATGCGCCAGTTGAAAGGACAAATTAAAGTAGCCTATCTGGACTATTGAGACTAAGTAGACGCCAAGCAAGATGATGGACACCTGCTTGAGTAATGCCCCGGTCACCAGGTTGGTTAACCAGGCAGAAATGCCTAGTTGCACGACAGGCTTCATCGCTTGCACATATGTTTGAGGCCTTTTCCGTTCAAAAAGGAACGGCGTAAGCCAGAACAGAAAGGCCGCTGCATTGAACAGTGAACAAATGGCGAAAAGCCAGAGCACACCATTAGTCCCCCAGCCGAGTTGCAGGACGAAAAAGCTTAAGACCAACAAAGCAAGCTGCGTGAGACCACCGACAACGAATACGAAGCGCATGCGCATCAAAGAAGCGCAAACAGCGGTAATCAGACTACTGACGCCATTACCAAGCACATAGACCGCAATGGGCGTAATGTGGCTCAAGAGGACGGGATCACGCAATCCGGCCGCTATTCCCGCCGTGCCACTGTAAGGTATGGCGACAATGAGCGATGCCAGCGCAGGTAGGGCAAGGAGCATTACTGTGAGGGACAGGGCAAGGATAGCCAACCGGAGAACGAGTAAACGGCGTATGAGAACTGCCGCAGCCGCCTTTCCATGCTCGGCAAAAACTCGCGGCACAAAAGTGGTTGTGGCATCCTCCAATCCCAGGGCTACGATATAAGCTATGGTGTTGAAAGCAGCCAGAGATACGGCATAAACGCCATATTCAGCAACGGGTAACTTGCGGGTGACAAGAACAGTAAGTAGAAATAAAGAGCTAAACACCCATAAGCCATAGACCTGGTTCAGCAGATAGCTCCCTGGAGTACGCTTCAGAAGGTGGCGCGCTTCTTCCTCTGCATTCGCCTTCGGCAACGTATCGCCGGGTAATTGTTGCTCTGCTTTCGTAGAGACAGGTTCTACTAATCCACTCGACCTTTTATTATCTTTCACCTCGCTATTTTCCTCCTGCGGCTCAGGGTTGTCAAGCGTACCAGTACTAACGCTTATCAAACGAAACGGTCGAAGTGCAGGTTTTCGCATAGCTGCTCATCAAACTATTTCGATTTAAGAATAAAGCGCCCCAACCATCCTAAAGCACCGAGCGCGGCAAAGAGTTCCAGCAAGCTCACATTCGCTACCACATGATCTGCTGAGACAAGATAGAACGGCCCTATCTTAAATGTGGCTGCAACCAGGAATACACCCAGGCCAAACCAGGCAGGCAGTGTAGCATAAAATAGTGCCTTTTGCCAGCGTGGGCACAAAAAGCCTATCACTGTGGGAAAGATATAGAGTAGAAACGTAATAATTGGTGCGACAACAGGGGGAAAAGGGCCGTCTAATGCGGCACTGGTAGAATTTGGCAAGAAACGCGTCCAGAATTGTGCTGGGACCAACGCTGACATTACCAATAGTGTTTCAATAACAACCAGAGCTAAGACCAGTATCGTTCTTCGTCGCTCCTTTGCCATTGATTGCGCTGTATTCTGGCCTTGCTCTGGATCCTGGTTCTGCGATGGTTGTGATGTGCTTGTACGAAGCATCTCCATCCCCTCTCTCGTAAAGGTACCATATCATGTAGATGATGAGTGCGAGTGTATAGTAGAGGCCATGAAAGCTGTCGTTATACTCCTGGTATCTGAAGCAAACCCATCTGGTACTTCAACATCAAAATGCGCCGGACGGAGTCATCGATACGTTGCTGGCTAATATCCCCCGCGCTAATGGCTTGTTTGATGCCATTGATCATATCAGCAACACCACCTGGAGTTGAGGCGCCCATCAGTAAGTCGGAACCAGCCTCGACCGCCATTGCCGCTGCCTGCCCCTCAGAATAATAAGCGATAATTCCTTCCATGGTCAAGCTATCCGTCAAAATCACACCATGAAATCCCAGCTGGTTCCGCAGAATACCTGTCACAATTTTGTAGGAGAGCGAGGAAGGCTTCGTACTATCGATCTTTGTGACAATCTCGTGCGTCACCATCACTGCCTGGACATTACCTTGCGCGATCAGCGCGCGATAGGGCGCCCAGTCAATCGCCGATAGTGCGCTCTGCGTGCGGTACAGGCTAGGTACAGTGATATGTGGATCACCGCTGACATCCCCCAACCCTGGGAAGTGTTTTAGCGTACCCATTACCTTGCCACTCTGTTGCAGGCCTTTAAGATATGCACCCGCCATGTTAATCACCGTCGCAGCATTGTCCCCAAATGTACGCAGGTATAATTGGGGGTTATAGACATTCGTAACATCTACTACTGGCGCAAGATTCAGATTGATACCATAATACGACAGATCATTGGCGTCCCGGATACCTTCCGCCATCGCTTTCGCTGGATCGCCTGTCGCGCCAATCGAAGTCGCAGACGGTCGTGAACCATCCAGGTTCATTAAGCGATCGACCGTTCCCCCTTCCTGGTCAATCGCCACCACCATGGGGACAGTGCTGTTCTGCTGCATTTTCTGGACGAGGCCCTTGAGCTGTGGCCTGGAAACAATATTGTTATTCGCCGCAAAAATGAGCACAGCGCCAACTTTGTACTGGCTGATCATGCTACTTATGTCAAGTCCATAGTCAGGGCCATAAAATTGTACGATCATCATCTGCCCAAGTTTCTCGTCCAATGTCATTTTCTGCAGAATGGCATTAATATAGGCTGCTGGCGTTAACTTGTGCTTCGTTTGAGTTCTAGTTCCCGCTGTAGGAGTGTGGCGAAATTGGTTGGCAACATCCTTCAGCAAATTATGGCTGCTTGTAGTAGATGCACCACTTAAAATAAAGGCCCATCCCTGTGCACCGATAAATTGTGACGAACCCAGGTTGACCGCATTGACAATCACGACAAGAAGAAATGAGGCGAGGACTATGGCCCTTCCCCGAGAGATCAACGCTTTTTGATTTGTTCTGGCCGGCACAAAAGATTCATCCGGCTGAGGAGATAGCTGTGGTAATTTGTGAGTGTTGACTTCATCCAAAGGGCCATGAGAACCGTACGCCTCCGGGCTCTTTGTCTTCACTGTATCGAGTGATTCAAAGGAGCGATCTTCGTTATTGTGTGCTTCAGGCTCAGCCGCTTGCCCTTGAAGAGGAACGGTAGTTCTAGGGCTCCGGCCTGTAAGGCTTGCCGATTTTATGGTCTTCATTAGTTCTGGTCGATTCTCATTATTTTTATGTTCTCCAAAGAACCAGCGACCAGGATGCTTCATACAAAACGCCTCTTTCAGATAGTGAAACTATTTTACTGTTGATATCAAGTGATCAATAAAGTCTACCATTTAGAACAGCATATAGAGCAGGTTGTAACTCCCGCGAAAAAAGGATGCAAGTATCCTAACAAACACTTGTTTGTATTTGTCGCGTGGGATATACTATCGCTACTATGGAACTGCATATTCACTGAAAGGCAGCCATAACAGCATGGCAACTACACAGCATCCCGTATCTTCAGCCAACTCACCTAGAAATTTGTCCTATCGTATGGTTTTTTCTCGCCTTTTCCGTAGCATTTTTATAGGAATCGCTATTACGCTACTACTTACCGCTATTGAGCTAGCCATGATCTGGTTTTTCAACCCTATCAATATCCTTGGAGACAAGAGGGCCGATACCTTTTCAATACTGGTTGCCCTTCCCATGCATTTACCTCTTCTACTCCTGATCCCCTTCGTTGAACTGGTCGCGGCAGCACTTGTAGCCTTTCTCGCGGCCCGGCCACTCGCTCTCCGAGCGTATCTACGAGATGTTCAAAAGGAGCAGGAAGCATATCGCAAAACGTATACACAGCTCGATTCCCTTGCTCAAACGTATAAGACACCGGTGACCTACTTTGAGCATACACCTGATCCACAGTTACCAGGTTTTGGGCAGACCGTTTCTCTGCTTGACCTGGTAGAACTTCCGCAAGAGATATCCCTGCTGCTCGAGGGAGCAGCAGGAACTGGGAAGACGCTCACATTAGAACAATACCGCTTCTTTGCCCTACAGCAGCGCAAGGCTCTGCTGCGAGGTCAAAATAGCATTCCTGTATATCTCCCGCTGAAAAACTATAGCGCCTTCATCAAGTCGCATAACGAGGCTCATGCCCTCTCTACCGAGCACAATCACCCGGACGATCAGGCCGCTATCTCCGAAGCATCGGTACAGCCAGTGACCCTGCTTGATTTCATCTACGAGGGAGACCTTGAGGGCACACGTCATCTTCGACCCTATCTGAACAAGCTGATACAGCAAGGACGCATCTTATTCCTCTGTGATGGTCTGGATGAAGTCGATCAACGGTACCGCGCCGCCGTTGGTAGAGAGCTGGCGGAGATGCTACTTATGACGCAAAACCGTTTCATCATAACATGCCGCGAAGGATATCACAGGGGATTGCCAGAACTGGAACAACTGGTAAACGAGGGCCATTTAAATTGGGCGATCATCTACCCACTGCAACTCGAACAGGTGCGCGAGTTCGTCGAAGAGTATATTGAAGCTCAAGGCGACCACTGGCAACACACTGCTGGGCAGATCATGCAGGTGCTTCTGGCCACCCGTCTGCGTTATCTCTGCGGCAACCCTCTTATGCTTTTCTCGTTCCTGGAGATCATTGACAAGATCGGTATAGAGCGTGGCAAAAAGCTCGATACACGCGGCCGTCTACTGCGGGAGTATGTGGCACAGTTAATCCAGCGCGAACAGAGGCGGCCAGAATGGAAGAAAGCTGCCCCATCACAAAGTGATGTGCTGCAGCTCCTGGGCCGCCTTGCCTGGACCGTTCGCTGGACAAATGATATATATTGCATACAACTACCTGCCGCACAGCGAAAAATGGGAGTGAAAGATTACATCGAGCACTGTGCAGGCGGGCTACTGGAATGGCTAAAAGATCACCCGGCTCCAGGTCCATCTCCCACAGAGCAGGAATACGACCGTACAACGCTGGCTCAACTCCTCGAATTTGCACAGAAGGCTGCATTGCTAGAGATTGGTTCAGGGAGCATACTCAGTTTTCGTCATGAATTGATCGCGGACTACTTTGCCGCCGAGTATCTCCTGGCATCTACGCGTGATAGTAGAGGAGGTGCTTCCCTTCCGCTCGCCGCCATTCCCGGGGAATTGCTGGACAATACTGCCTCATGGAGTGTGCCAGTTGCGCTCTATGCTGGCCTTTTAGAGACGCCCATGCAGTTAGCCGAGCAGTTCGCCATCCTGGGAAGCGCTCAGGGAAGTGATGCACAAAGTCCTATCAGCAATCAATCTCCTTTTTTGATAGAAGCCCTGGCATTGAGCCTGGTATGCCTCGGCGTTGCCTGGTCACCTCCACAAGCTGTTGTCCAGCCAGAAAACTCTTTGCCTCCGCGCCTGGCAGCAGCACTGGCACATGTCTTGCATGACCAGGCCGCACGCGAGGAATTGGCACATCTCGTCCGCGAGTGTTACGAGGAAGGAGCGGAGGAAATCTACCGCTCATTGATACTCCTCTTACCCATCGAAGACGTCGAGGAATTTTTCGTGCTACTCGATACGACCATCGTGCTCAAGTTGCTCTTTTCTTACTTATCCGATGCAGCTGATGATCTACCATACGAGGATCAGGTAAAACGTCTGAGCCGCGCTTTAAGCCACTTTGGTGCGGACGCCGTGGCCTACGCTGGTGAACTAAGTCAACCCGCTCCCGGCAGAAGCACGCGCCTGAGGGTTGCAGCCATCAATATCCTTGGCGGTACCCAGTGTCCCTCTGCAGTAGAGTACTTGATTGCACCCCTGAGCGACAGGGAAAAATTTATCGTTGAGCGATCTATCATTGCACTGATCCGCCTGGGTCCTGCGCTCGTCCTGGATCGCCTACTCATGGAATTGGAAAATGCTACGCCCGCTCACTCGACGCGTCTGACCCATGGGGCAGTATTAACTATTCTCGAACGTTTCCTGTATGAGCAAGACGCCAGGCGCCGGCTCACCCCGCCGCAGTACCAGCGCATCCTGGAAGCCCTGATCACGGTCCTCACTTCAAACTACGCCGTTGAGCAGGAAATTCAGCAACAGGCTCGCACTATCCTGACAAGACTGGTTGCCCTGCAAGAGGCACAAAAGATTGAAGAGCAGCCGACTGGAAAGCTGCCACCACCGGGGAACCAGGCGGTCATAGATGGTTCACAGGGAAAAGCGCTCCCAATGCTTATTCACTATCTCTCCTCCGGTGACGACGTATTGGCCGGTAATACGGTGCAAACGCTACAAGAACTTGGGCCTACCGCGACCCCTTACCTGCTAGATCAACTGAAACAAGAACCAGCAGAAGCGGTGCGCCTGCGCATCCTGGAGGTATTGAAAAACGTACACGATCCCGATGCGCTGCCTGCCATATTCCGTCTCGTCGCTGATCCATCGCCTCTTGTTATACAGCAACTCACAAATACCCTGCATTCCTTTGGTTCCGAGAGCATCCCTGGCTTGATCAATCTCGTACTCAGTGATCCAAATGACACAGTGGCCGAACGTGCCGCACAGATGCTCGGAGGCATGCGTCAGGAGATTGTTGTGCCGGTATCTCAAGCAACATCTCCCATTGTACCTGGACGCACGCGGTTACTGGTACAAGTTTTGGAACAGACCCGGGATAGTCGAGCCATGCCCGCGTTGATCTCCCTTGTCAAGCCATCACAAGATGAACCTCTATTGGCAATCGCGGTCATTCGTGCACTCAGTCAATTCCCTAAACAGCAAGTTGTCGCTCCATTATTGGAGATGCTGGAAAGTCCCCAGCCACAAATCTACGAAGAAGCCATCGAGGCTCTCAGTTCCTTTGGGGTCGTCGCTCTTGATGAACTGATCACAGCCCTGGATGTCCAGCATGAAACGGCGACTACGCCCCGCATACGCCGCGCCGTCCTGGGAATGGCTTCTTTCCCTGGCGAACAATTGCTCAGTATGCTACCACGCTGCAGCGATGCTCAGGCGCGGCAAATCTTGACGACCTTCCAATTGCAAGGAGCCGACGCGGCGCAGGTATTGGTTGAGCACCTCTTCGATGAGGACGAGCGCATAAAAAACTCGGTTCATCGAACATTGTCTGCAATGCAGGGGCAAATTATTGTCCCGCCGCTCTTGGAAGCCTTAAATCGCCCGGGATGGAGCGACGCCATCGCGAAGTTTCTCCTCAACTACCCCGAAGTGGCCATGCCTCCGCTCGTCAATTTACTTGGCGACCCCGAACGTAGCGATGCAGCTGCTTCTATTCTACCGCGGTTCGGCCCTCGGGTCTTGACGCCGCTCATCATAGCATTGGATGACCCAAGAATCATGGTTCAGGAGCACGCCCAGCACATTATTATCACCCTGGTGCGTCAAAACCCGGCTACTCTATCGCATGTCGTCCGCCTTTTTGGCATGACGCTCCCGCTGCGAGCCCATGAAGCGCTACTGGAAGTATTGACCAACGACCTGGTAGACATCAGTGTTCCTGCTTTGCTTGATGGTTTAGAAGATGCACACCTGGTGAACGACGTTTCTGAAGCCCTGGCGCGCCTGGCACGCAAACCCGATTGGCAGCGAATCGTGCTCAATGGTCTGCTGGAATCGCTGCGTATGGAGGAACGACGGCGTGGTGCTGAGACAGCGTTGATCAAGGTTGGTGGACCGGTTGTGCGCGGCGTGGGCGAATTAATAACCGACCAGGACGAGATGGTAGCCAGGGCAGCGCAACATATCTTGCAAGAAATAGGGGCGCCGGCTCTTCCCTTTATCTGGGTTGCGCACGGCGATACCAGCAATCGCGCGCGCCGGGAAGCGGCCTTGAATATCTTTCATAATATGCCCACCGAGGAGATCAAGGATGCTCTGGTGGATTTGCTGACAAGTGATCAACCAGGAGATATCGCTATGGCACAGGCATTACTCCTGGAACGCATACACGATGAGGAAACGCTCCCAGCAGCCAATCAAGAGATGATTCCAGCTTTAATCCAGTATGTGCAGATTCATGAGAAAGAACGTACGAGCCTGCGCGTCATGGCTCTCCTATTTTTACATGGAGGAGACTCGGTAATCAGGCACCTCGTCCAGGTGCTTTACGACTATCCGGAGCATTATGAACAGCTCGTGCATGCCTTTTTGTTCCTGGGAGATGAAGCAATTATAGCTCTGCTGAATATCCTCAACGATCCACACGCCCCCATGTCGCTGCGCGCGGAAGCCATCAGTATGATCGGCCTGCTCGGAGCATCGAATGACATTTATGAGTATGCTCAATCCGTGAGCAAATATGGCTTATCGAGTAACAGGACGGGCGTAGTAAATGTCGAGAGACTCACGATATCCTTGCGCGCCCTCGGCAGTCTGCTAGCTAACGGGGACTGGGATGTTCCAACACTCCAACACCTCCGGCAAATTACCCCGGAGGGCAGTCCCCAAAGCGACCTGTATAACGTTCTGCTTGGCCGGCGCTACGAGCCAGAAATGCAGAAGCTCAAAAATGATCTGCAGAACGAACGCGAAGCCCGTAAGAGTGAAATTATGAATCTGACCTCGCGTATCGTGCATGACCAGGCGCGCATCCGCGAGCTAGAGGATAATTTAAAACTGTCCCAGCATGAACACGGGCTCCGCGGCAATGAACTCTATCAGGCGACCCAGGAAAGGGACGCGCTCCTCAGAAATCTCCAACAGGCAGAGCAGGAGACAGAGGCCATCCGTCAGAGTTTCGCCGAGGTTTCGCAGGAGAGAGAGAGATACCGGGTAAATCTCGAAAAGTCTTTGCAGGAGCGGCAAGCACTCCAGGCGGAAATTAACCAGCTGGAGGCATACAATACCCTCTTACAGCAGCAGATCAATCTACTGCGCGGGAAAACTCAGGCTTGATGCTTGCTTAGACAGCGTCACTTTTTTCGTCCATCACTCCGCCGCCTGTGATGGAGAAAAAGGACAAGAAAACATACTGTCACAAAATTCGGCCGGGTGGTGTCTACAATATGATTAAGCACAACGAGGTTCAGATGAGCACAACGCTCTAGGTGTGACGGAGTTAAAACAAAACATGTCATCAGACATCAGAAACCGGCCTATCCTTGCCTCAACCAGCGAAGCGTCGTTTGAAACAGTTTTTACACGCTACTATAGCCTGGTCTATCAACTCGCCTATCGCTGTGTGGGACAGAGCGACGAGGCGGAAGATATCGCTCAAGAAGTTTTCCTGCGTTACCACCGTGTACCGCCTAAAGCCGAAAGCGAAGCAGAACGACGCTCATGGCTCTGCCGTGTCGCCACCAACCTCGGCCTGAATGCCTTGCGGAGCAGGCAGCGGCGCACAAAACGCGAGGAACAGGTCAGCGAAACAGTTCGACGAAGCACACCTGAGGCAGAGGCACAACAAGACCCCGAGCAACATGTGCTCATCAGTGAACAGGCAG
The DNA here is from genome assembly GCA_001919995.1 of Ktedonobacter sp. 13_1_20CM_4_53_11. The sequence goes on along the minus strand of MNIY01000041.1, from coordinate 3,056 downwards.
CTCTGGTACGCTCGATTCTGGCGGAAATGCCCGAACGACAACAGGCGTATATTTTATTGCGTAGTACAGGTTTAAGTTATGCCGAAATCGCGCAAGCTACAGGCGTAGCAACAGCTTCTGTGGGCGCGTTATTGGCCCGTGCTGAACGGGAATTTCGCAGGAGGTATCATGAACGAGTTACAGCACCCAGAGCATAACGACAATTGTCTCGATCAAAGCATCTTGATTGCCCGGCGTGATAATGAGTTGCCAGCAGACGAAGTAGCACAAGTTGAACAGCATATCGCTACCTGCGGTGACTGCGCTGCCAATGATCGGCTCATTACCAGTGGCGGGAGTGAGGTCTATACCCTGCTCTCCGCGTTAGATCCCGCACCGGGTGAGGTCCCCGATCCTGTCACGGCACTCACCAAGCTGCATACACACCTGCGCGAGACAACACCTCTCAAGAAGAGCGCTCCTGTTTTGAAAGCGCTACCAGCCGAGAAAAAATCGTCATTTGTCTGGCGACAGTTGAGACGGAACTGGGTAGCGGCAGTGGCAGCGGCTATCTTGCTTGCCCTGGTGATCTTGCCGAACGCCAGCGCCTTAGCGGACCAATTCCTCTCACTCTTTCGCGTCCAGCAATTTCAGCCTGTCAATATCGACCCGCGCGACCTCTCTTCGCATCCACTGCCTGGCATACAGGATTTTGGCACCTGGCAAGCAACAGCCAATAGTTTGAAATTGCAGGATAATCTGACGCAGGCCCAGGCGCAACGGCTGGTCACCTTCCCCATTGCGCTGCCCGCTCACTTACCACAGGGGCTCGTACATCATCCTTCCTTTGCTGTGGTTAAAGGTGGTCAGTTAACCTTTACCTTTAGCGCTGCGAAGACACATGCCTACCTCGTGCGCAATGGACATGGCAATATGTCTATTCCAGCAAATTTAGATGGCGCAAAATATTCTGTGAGCGTCGCCCCCGGCGTTGAGATGAGTTTTGACAGCCGCGATAAATCCTTCATGGTCATCGAGATTCCCAGTCCGACCATACGTGCAACAGGGAGCGCATCGCTCAACGAACTGCGCGATTTCATGCTCTCACTCCCGAATTTACCATCACAGCTAGTGGCGCAATTGCGACAGATCGATCTCAATAGTGGCACGATGCCGATTCCCGTACCACCTCAATTCACAGCGCAGCACGTCACCATCCATGGGGCTCCGGGATTGCTCCTGGCGGACAACACACCTATTGGGGGTATTGTGGTCTGGCAAACTCATGGTATGATCTATGCATTAGGTGGCGATATCGGCAACGCTGCCCAACTGTTGACTACCGCCAATTCACTTCCTTAGATAGATGGGTACATCTTGATGAGTGAACAAGCACACCATAGCACCGGCGGGATTGGCACAATCTCGAGTGGGCAGCAGGAACACCACGCTGAAGATCGTGGTGTTCCTGCTGTGCAAGTTGACCATTTACGTAAAGCATATGGTAGCCTCGTTGCGGTCAATGATGTCAGTTTCGTCACGCAACGCGGTGAGGCCTTTGGTTTCCTGGGTCCCAATGGTGCCGGTAAGAGTACTGTGGTCAAAATACTCACAGGTCTAGTTACATCTACAGAGGGCACCGTTCGCGTGCTAGGACACCCCGTCAGTCATCTTGAAACGCGCAGGAAAATTGGCTACCTGCCAGAATTGCCCAATTTCCATCGCTGGTTGCGCGCGCAGGAGTTTTTACAGTTTCACGGACAACTCTACGGCTTAGGCGGCGCTCCATTGCGCAAGCGCTCCCAGGAGTTGCTGGAACTGGTCGGCTTGACCGGTTGCGAACGACAGAAACTCGGTACCTTTTCCAAGGGCATGTTACAGCGTATTGGGCTGGCTCAGGCTTTGCTGAACCAACCGGAGCTACTAATTCTCGATGAACCGACCTCTGGACTGGATCCCCTTGGGCAGCGTGACATGCGCAATCTCATCCTACGACTGAAGATGGAAGGCATCGGCATCTTCCTCAATTCGCACCAGCTTGGAGATGTCGAGCTTATCTGTGATCGCGTGGCGATCATCCATCATGGTCAACTCTTGAAGATTGGGCCTCCTGCGACACTCTTCGACGAACCACTGGTGTTAGAGGTACGCGTCAATGCCGTGAGCGCTGATCTCCTCCGCCGCGTTGGAGCAGTCTCGCTCGCGGTGCAACGCGACGAAGCTAACCCGCTCCGCCTGCTGGTCGAGGTGCAAGACGACGAACAGGCGGCGGATGTTGCCGCCGCCGTTCACGCCAGTGGAACACGCCTGTTTAGCCTGCAGCCGCGTCGGCGCACGCTCGAGCAGCTCTTCTTGCGCACTATCGAATCGTCACAGTATTGAGAACCTTGGAGAGGAAACTATACCATGGGATGGTTGTTGATCACCCGCTTTACGTTACAAGAAGCCATTCGTCGCCGCCTTTTTCTCACCATGGCTATTCTCACCCTGTTGATGCTGGTTTTATTCGGGCTGCTCATCCATGCTGCGATCGACCGGATGCAGGCAAACCACGTGGCCAATGGCACGGATCCAACCTTGCCTACGATCTACGCCGGTATCGCCATAACCATTCTCGCTATGTGGCTGGTCTATCTGGTCATCAGCACGATGACCATCTTCTTGACCATCAGCATGATCTCCGGTGAGATCGAGGCCGGAACCTTTGTCGTTATTGTCCCTAAACCCCTGCGCCGCGCCGAGATTATTTTCGGCAAGTGGCTGGGATACGCGTTAATCCTGGGCCTGTATACGCTGCTCCTCTCTCTCGCCTTCATGGGCATTATTTACTGGTTCACCGGTTACTGGCCTACGTACGCTTTCGCCGCCATTGGTATGCTCGAGATAAGTATGCTCGTGCTGCTCGGCCTGATCACGCTCTGTGGAGCCTTCGTGCCGACCGCGGCCAACGGCGCCATCGCTGTTATGCTCTTTATGGGAGCCTTTATTTCCAGTATCGTGCAATTCGCCATACCTGCCCAGGATTACATGGTCCAGAATATTACTGCGGTCATCAGTCTGATTATGCCAACCGATGC
>MNIY01000008.1 GCA_001919995.1 Ktedonobacter sp. 13_1_20CM_4_53_11 | reverse complement strand
GTTCCAGAAGACGCTGGACCAGGGGATAGCGGGAGACAACGTGGGCTGCTTGCTGCGAGGAGTGGAGCGCACGGAGATCGAGCGGGGGCAGGTGTTAGCCAAGCCGGGGTCGATCAAGCCGCACCGGGTGTTTCAGGCGCAGGTGTATGTGTTGTCCAAGGAAGAGGGAGGCCGGCACACGCCGTTCTTCAACGGGTATCGACCGCAGTTCTATGTGCGCACCACGGATGTGACGGGAGCGATCCGGCTGCCGCAGGGAGTGGAGATGGTGATGCCTGGGGACAACATCGAGATGACGGTGGAGTTGATCCAGCCGGTAGCGATGGAAGAGGGAGTGACCTTTGCCATCCGCGAGGGTGGGCGCACCGTTGGGGCTGGCATTTGCATCAAGGTCGAAAACTAAGTTTCGCGATTGTAGGGGCGCAATCAATGATTGCAGCCCCTACACACAGGAGATAGAAATGGCCGCAGGAACGAAACAGCGCATCCGCATCCGGCTGAAAGCCTATGATCATCGTATTCTTGATCAGTCGGCGATGCAGATTGTAGATACGGCGCAACAGACGGGAGCTCGTGTCTCGGGCCCGGTGCCTCTGCCCACCGAGATTGATAAGTACACAGTAATACGCTCACCATTTATCGATAAAGACTCACGTGAGCAGTTTGAGATACGCACCCACAAACGCCTGATCGATATCATCGATCCGACGAACAAGACGGTTGAAGCCCTGACACGTTTGAATCTGCCCGCAGGCGTGGACATCGAGATCAAACTGTAGAGACCTGACTTTTAACAACATAACCCGGACAACCGAAACTAACCCGGCCAGCCGAAATAATCCGGCCACCCGTAGGAGCCGATTTATCGCGCTCACCGCCGATTTATCGGCCTTCGGGAGTTGGTTGTATATACTGGGCGAACACGATAAAGCAGGTCTACAGTTGAGGAAAGAGGATATTAAGATATGCTAAATGCATTGTTGGGCAGGAAGGTCGGCATGACCCAGGTGTTTGGGCCCAACGGCACAGTCATACCGGTGACGGTGATAGAAGCCGGCCCCTGCATTGTGACACAGATCAAGACTGTTGCCAATGACGGCTACGAAGCTGTGCAGATAGGTTTTGAGCAAACAACGCTAAAAAACGTCACCCGCCCCGCGTTGGGACATCTTGGACATAGCCTGCCCTTGTTAAGAGCACAGCGCAGACGGCTGCAAGCGTACCAGCAAGAGCAGCGTGCGAAGTCTAAAACGCAAAGCGCCACCGCTGAAGGTAGCGAACAGGCTGAAACAACTTCAGAGGATGCGCCAGAGAAAAAAGATAAACAGATAGAGAAGTTACTTAGAGTGCAGGAGAAGCGCCAGCGCCGTCCTGGACCTGAGCTAGGCCCATTCAAAGTCCTGCGTGAAGTGGAAGTACAGAATGGAGTAGCCTCGGAAAAGATTGAACTTGGCAAGCAATTCGACGCGAGCCTGTTCACGACTGGTGAATCTGTAGACATTGTTGGTACTTCCAAGGGTAAAGGATTCCAGGGTGGGGTCAAGCGCCACGGCTTCAGTGGTGGACCCAAGACGCATGGTCAGTCGGATCGCACTCGCGCTCCAGGTTCGATTGGCTCTGGTACGACCCCTGGCCGCGTATTAAAGGGAACACGCATGGCTGGTCATATGGGCAATGCGCGTGTGACAGCGAAGAAACTGCAAGTGATTCAATCTGATCCTGAGCGCAATCTGCTGCTGGTCAAGGGCTCGGTGCCCGGCGCCAATGGTGGTTTGCTCATGATTAAGAAGCATGTGATGAGGTAGGTAACCGAAATGCCCTCGACTACAGTGTATAACATGGCCGGAGAGGCCGTAGAACAGCTCGAACTGAGCGAGCAGGTGTTCGGAGTCACCCCCAATATGGCGGTTCTCCACCAGGTTGTCACCGCACAGCTGGTGAATCGCCGTCAAGGCAATGCTTCGACCAAAACTCGCGCTGAGGTATCGGGCGGTAACAGAAAACCATATAAGCAGAAGGGGACGGGTCGTGCTCGCCAGGGGAGTACCCGCGCGCCGCAGTTCCGTCATGGCGGTATAGTATTTGGCCCAAAACCGCATCCTTACCATCATGATGTACCGAGGAAAATGCGCCGCCTGGCCATTCGTTCGGCATTGTCCGACAAGGTCGCGAACGAGAAGCTGATCGTGCTCAATGATCTGACACTGGAAGCTCCTCGCACCAAAGATATGGTGGCGATCCTCGATAAGCTGCCCGTAGATGGTAAGCGCGTGCTGATGATGTTGCCACAGCGCGACGAAAACGTGCTTCTGTCACTGCGCAATATTCCTTCTGCCAAGGTGCAGCATGTTTCCTCGATCAATGTCGTGGAACTGCTGAAGCATGATTGTTTGATTATGCCTTTGAAAACCGTGCGCTGGCTCGAAATGGTGTTCGGTGATGGCATGAGTGCCGAAGAAGCGAGTGCCAAAATCGCCAGCGACAACACAGGCGAAGACGAATTGGTCACCGCATCGACGGATAGTGAAGAAGCCGAAGAGGCCTAGGCGAGGAGGATAAAGGCTGTGGAAATCACAGAAATACTGCGCCACGGTATAGTGACTGAAAAAACAATGAAACTGCAAGAGCAGAATAAATATACCTTCAAAGTGGCGTTAGAGGCAAACAAAATTGATGTGCGCCGTGCTGTTGAGACGATGTTCAATGTGAAGGTTGTCTCGGTCAACATTATTCGTATGCCAGGCAAGACGAAGATGTTCCGGCGTAAAGGGGCCGCTCCTCAAGTTCAAAAGGCCCGTGAGTGGAAGAAGGCGATTGTAACCCTCCAGCAGGGATATACAATCGACGCATTGAAAGCGTAAGGTGTGTTGAGAGATGCCAATTAGACAGTACCGACCAACTTCTCCTGGGCGTCGTGGCATGTCAGTTTCGACATTCGAGGAGATCACAAAGACAAAGCCAGAGAAATCTTTGACCGTCAAGTTGCAGAAGCATGCTGGTCGCAATAACCAGGGTAAGATCACCACTCGCCATCGCGGCGGTGGCGCCAAGCGAGCCTATCGTATTATCGACTTTAAGCGCAATAAGTTGAACGTGCCCGCCAGGGTCGCGGCCATTGAGTACGATCCAAATCGTTCGGCTCGTATCGCGCTGCTGCATTACCTGGATGGTGAGAAGCGCTATATCATCGCCCCGCTGGGACTGAAGGTCGGCGACCAGGTTTCCGCGGGACCAGATGCCGATATCAGGCCAGGCAACGCGCTGCCCCTTAAGAATATTCCAACCGGTACTACCGTTCATTGTATCGAATTGGAGCGAGGACGTGGGGCTCAGATGGCGCGTGGCGCGGGCGTGGGCGCGCAGCTCATGGCGAAAGAGGGCGATTATGCTCAACTGCGCCTGCCTTCTGGTGAGCAACGCCGCGTGCATATTCTCTGTATGGCCACCATTGGCCAGGTGGGTAATATCGATCACGAGAACCGCAGTATCGGTAAAGCCGGGCGTTCACGGCATATGGGCCGCCGTCCAACCGTGCGTGGATCTGTCATGAACCCGCGCGACCATCCACATGGTGGCGGTGAAGGCCGTGCGCCAATTGGCGGACAGCCGCAGACACCCTGGGGCAAACCTGCTCTAGGTTACAAAACTCGTAACAACAAGAGAACGGATCAATTCATCGTTCGGCGTCGCAATGCTGGTAGGAGGAGGAAGTAAATGTCGCGCTCAAGAAAAAAGGGGCCCTACATTCATGAATCGCTCAGAAAGAAAGTGCTGGCGATGAAGCGCAGCGGCGACCGCCGTGTGATCAAGACCTGGTCCCGTGCTTCGATGATCTTCCCGGAAATGGTATCGATGACCATCGGTGTCCACAACGGGAAGACACATGTGCCTATCTACATCACTGAGAACATGGTAGGCCATAAATTAGGTGAGTTTGCTCCCACACGGCACTTCCGTGGTCATGCGGGTGGCAGGAGTGAGAAGACCAGTTCGGTCCGGTAGGAAAGTGTGGGGAGGCGTGGGCGCAATTCAATGCGCCCCTATACCCTACGTCTGTAGGAGCGCATTGAATTGCGCCCGAGAGGTACGAGATGCAAGTCAGGGCTATTGCGAAAGATATAGGTATTTCGCCGCGCAAGATGCGTCTAGTCACCAACGCGGTGAAAGGGAAAACAGTGATTGAGGCTCAGGCTATTCTCCAGTTCCTGCCCAACGCAGGCGCGCTACCAGTGAGCAAAGTCGTGGCGTCGGCGGCGGCGAACGCGGAGAATAACTACAATCTCAATCCAGATGATTTATATATTCTAAATATTGTGGCGGACGATTCATTCCGGATCAAACGTGTGAAAGCGCGTTCTCGTGGCCAGGCTGCTCGCATTCTGCGGCGCTTCTGCCATGTTACGGTAATCGTTTCAGATGATCCGGCAGACGCCGGGCATTAAAAAGGAGGACACTTTTGGGACAAAAAGTGCATCCCATAGGTTTCAGGCTTGGCGTCGTCAAAGGATGGCAGTCCCGCTGGTACGCTGAGCGCGATTATAAAGATGTTTATGCGGAAGATGACCTGATTCGTCAGAGCATCAACAAAGAACTGTTCAACGCCTCGGTCTCAAGAATTGAGATTGAGCGTGCCGCAGCAAACCAGGTTTCGGTGACCATTTATACAGCGAAGCCAGGGATCGTGATTGGGAAAAGCGGCGAAAAGGTGGATAAGCTGCGCGCGATGCTTGAGGCAAAAACCAAGAAACGTGTGCGCTTGAATATCATGGAGATTCGCCAGCCGGAGTTGGATGCCTACCTGGTCGGGCGTAGTGTGGCCGAGCAGCTGGAGAAGCGCGTTTCATTTCGCCGTGCGATGAAACAGGCGGTCCAAAAGACTATGCGCGCTAACGCCAAGGGCATCAGAATTATCTGTGGCGGCCGCCTGGGTGGAGCAGAAATTGCTCGCTCAGAGAAAGAGGTTGAGGGGAAGATCCCCCTGCACACCTTGCGAGCTGATATCGATTATGGGCTGGCAGAGGCCCATACTACCTTTGGTGTCATCGGCATCAAAGTATGGATTTATAAGGGCGATATTCTGCCGAGTAAACGCCGCGAGGCGATTGAAGGACAGCAGGAAGCTGCCGTGCAGCCGCCATTTGCCCCACGCGAGGGCGGAGATCGCCGCGGTGGTGATCGTCGCCGCGGTGGTGAACGTGGTGAACGCAGTGATCGTGGTCAGCGTCCGCAAGGAGACCGACCACAAGGCGGAGACCGTGGCCCCCGTGGGGAAAGGCCACCGCGTCCACAGGGTGAGCGTCCGGCACGCCCACAGGGCGAGCGTACCCCACGTCCACAAGGTGAGCGTAGTGGGCGCCCGCAGGGCGAGCGTACCCCACGTCAACCGCGTCCACAGGGTGAGCGTCCGGCACGTCCACAAGGTGAACGCGCGCCACGTCCTCAGGCTGAACAGCCCGCGCCAGCTGCGGAACCACAGGCTCCAACGGTTCAACCAGTTCCTGAGGTCCCTGAGGAAACGACGCCGCCAACGCCACAAACACCAGAGTCTGGGACGACTCAGAGCGAGTAGAGGAGATTCTAAGCCATGTTATTGGCACCGTCACGTACAAAGTACCGCAGACAGCATCGCGGTCGTATGAAAGGTACAGCCCAGCGTGGCAACACCCTCGCCTTTGGCGAGTACGGGTTGCAAGCCCTGGAACCATGCTGGATGGAGGCTCGTCAGATCGAGTCGGCACGTATCGCCTTGACCCGCTACATGAAGCGCGGTGGTAAAGTGTGGATCCGTGTCTTTCCAGATAAACCTATCTCTGCCAAACCCGCTGAAACCCGCATGGGTAGCGGAAAAGGCGCGGTTGATCACTGGGTAGCGGTTGTTAAACCAGGACGTATCATCTTCGAGATCGGCGGCGTTTCCGAAGAAGTCGCTAAAGAAGCTATACGCCTTGCGAGTCACAAGCTGCCGGTCGCGAGCCGCTTTATTACACGAGGGGAGGCGGAAAGTGTCGAAGCTTAATGAACGTCGTAAGCAAGTCGCTGAATATTCTGCAGGCGAAGCAATGCGTGAGCTGAAAGAACTGCGCGTAAAGCTATTCAACCTTCGTTTGCAGCAGCAGCGTGGTGAAGTGAAGAACAATCGCATCTTCGCGCAGACTCGCAAAGATATTGCACGCTTGCAGCACCGCCTGACACAGTTGGAGGATGAAGAATGACACAGCAGGGTGTGACCTCCACGCAGCAGGTCGCGACCCCTAAAAAGGGCCGTCGCCAACAAAGAGTTGGGCGCGTGGTGAGCAACAAAATGAATAAAACAATCGTAGTTGTTGTAGAGACTTTGAAAAAGCATCGTATCTATAAACGCACATATAAACAGACGAAGCGATTTCAAGCGCATGACGAAGAGAATATCTGTCAGATTGGAGATCTCGTCCGTATCGAAGAGTGCCGTCCACTGACCAAGATGAAACGTTGGCGTTTGATCGAGATTATCAAGCCCAGTAGCGGTATCGTGCCCGTTGAAGAGGTGCTGGCTGAGGCCGATCCCGACCTGTCATCCAAAGAGTCGGAGTCTGACGAGTCCGACGAGTCCGACGAGGCGGAAGAATAAGGAGAAAATGGGATGATCCAGCCACAAACACGCTTGAAAGTCGCCGATAATACCGGCGCAAAAGAGATTATGTGTATTCGCGTCCTCAGCGGCTCCGCCAAGCGCTATGCCGAGGTTGGCGATGTGATTAAAGCCACTGTGAAGCAGGCCACGCCCAATGGCCAGGTCAAAAAGGGCGAGGTAGTGAACGCTGTGGTGGTTCGTGTCTCAAAAGAGTATGCGCGCCCCGATGGCTCGCATATCCGTTTCGATGAGAACGCCGCCGTGATTATTGCCGCCGGTAATAACCCGCGAGGTACACGTATCTTTGGACCGGTGGCCCGCGAATTGCGCGAACGAAACTTTATGAAGATCATTTCGCTTGCGCCTGAGGTGCTTTAACGAGGAAGTGTCCTTTTCAGCTCAGAAAAGGGAGAGGAAGTAGATGGCAGTAAAACAAAAAGAGAAAAAGCCTCTTCACCTCGCCAAAATGAATATCAAGAAGGGTGATACCGTCTTGATTATCACAGGCAAGGACAGAGGGAAGCAAGGTACGGTCTCGCGGGCTATGCCACAGGACAGTAAGGTCATCGTTGAAGGACTTAATATTGTCAAAAAGCATGTACGTCCGCAGGGCCAGACCCGTCAGGGGGGCGTTATCGAGAAGGCGATGCCAATCCAGGTCTCAAACACGATGCTCATTTGCACCGAGTGTGGGCAGCCTACCAGAGTAGCGCATGATCGCCGTCCAATGGGATCAGATCAAAAATTGCGCCCCGTTCGTGTGTGCAAGAAGTGTCACAAGGTCATTGAAGACCGGATGAGGAGTAGTTAGACATTATGGCATCGAGGTTGAAAGAAAAATATCAACAAGAGGTTGTGCCAGCCCTGCAGAAGGAGTTTAACTACAAAAATCCAATGCAGGTCCCGGGCGTCCATAAAGTGGTCGTCAATATCGGGATGGGCGAGGTCATCCAGAATGCCAAGGCCATGGATGCTGCCGTTTCAGACCTGGCCACGATCACCGGGCAGCGCCCGGTCATAACCCGTGCCAAGCGCTCAGTTGCAGCATTCAAGCTGCGTGAAGGTATGCAGATCGGCTGCATGGTGACCCTGCGTGGTGACCGGATGTACCAGTTCCTCGACAAACTGGTGAATGTCGCTCTGCCCCGCTTGCGAGACTTCCAGGGGGTCTCCCCTGAGGCGTTCGATGGGCGCGGCAACTATACGCTTGGTTTGCGTGAACAACTGGTCTTTCCCGAGATCGACTACGATAAAGTCGACAAGGTGCGTGGTATGGAAGTGAGCATTGTAACGACGGCTCGCACTGATGAAGAGGGGCGACGACTGCTCAAATTGATGGGCATGCCCTTTAAGAAATAACGCTGGAGGGCGAAATGGCAAAAACCTCAATGATTGTGAAATCGAAGCGCAAGCCCCGTTATAAGGTGCGGCAGCATAATCGCTGCAACGTCTGCGGGCGGCCTCGTGCTTACATTCGCAAATTTGGCCTGTGCCGCATTTGCTTCCGCGAACGCGCGTTACGCGGTGAGCTACCCGGTGTGACCAAGTCAAGCTGGTAGTCGCGAATATGTGAAAGGGTGTAAGGACGGAAGCGTCAAGAATGATGAATGATCGCGAGTACTCACGTTTCCTGTCCTTCGTGATTATGGAGGATTTCCATGAATATGACTGATCCTGTTGCGGATATGCTAACGCGCATCCGTAATGCGGTCGCAGCACGGCATACTCGCGTACTGATCCCGGCCTCGAAAATGAAGCTGGCTATTGCGCGTGTGCTGAAAGAAGAAGGCTACATCAAGGATATCGAGATCCTGAAGGATAACCCCCAGGGGACTATCCGCGTGACGCTGCGTTATGTTGATAAGAAACCGGTGTTGACACAATTAAAGCGTGTCAGCAAACCAGGACTTCGTGTCTATACAAAGAAGGCTAGTATCCCTCGTGTCCGTGGTGGACTGGGAGTAGCCATTCTTTCGACGCCCAAGGGTCTGATGACAGGTCATAACGCCTATCAACAGGGTCTGGGCGGCGAAGTCATCTGCTACGTTTGGTAGAAAGGCAGGTTTGACATGTCTCGTATTGGACGCGCTCCAATTCCCGTGCCGCCAAAAGTGCAGGTGAATTGGGACGATGGCAATCTCGTGTCCGTGAAAGGGCCGAAGGGGGAGCTATCGTATCAGATCGATCCTGAACTGTCTCTGAAGCTCGAGGATGGAACGTTGACCGTTAGTCGCCCATCCGACAGTAAGGAGCAAAAGGCGAAACACGGCCTCTATCGCTCTCTGGTCAACAATATGGTGGTCGGAGTAACGAATGGATATACAAAACAGTTAGAAATTCACGGGGTCGGGTATCGCGCCGCCAAGGTTGGCGAAAACCTGGTGATTCTGGTAGGCTATTCCCACCCGGTCGAAGTGCAGCCCCCAAAGGGCATTTCATTCACCATGGATGGAGTTGATCCAGTCACCAAGGCGACAAAGATCAGTGTCCATGGCATTGATAAACAACTGGTGGGCGAGGTCGCCGCGAGCATCCGTCGTGTCCGTAAGCCGGAGCCCTATAAAGGTAAAGGCATTCGCTACGCGGGCGAGGCAATTCGCCGTAAAGCTGGTAAAGCTGGTAAAGTTGGCGGCAAGAAAAAGTAAGGACCGCGGAGATACTGAAAGAACAAGAACAGATGATTAAAAAATTCAATGCGAATAAGGCGCGGCTGCGGCGGCACCAGCGTATGCGAAATCATTTGGAAGGCTCACAAGAGCGCCCAAGGTTGTGCGTATTTCGCAGTGGTCAGCATATCTACGCGCAAGTCATAGATGATACGACTGGTGTAACGCTTGTAGCGGCCTCATCGATCGATGAAAGCCTGCGTGATTTTAAGCCTGCTCCACCTCCGTCTGTCGAGAGAACAAAGGAGGAAAAGGCGGAAGAAGAAGCGTCAGTGGAGATGGCTGCTGAAGTAGCTCCCACCAGGGGCAGAGGCGCAAGGGCCGAGAAGCCAGCGCAGAAAGCTACGGGCAAAGGTGGGCAACCCCAGAAAGGTGGCTCTTCTGGCAAAGGTGGCAAACCCTTCACACAGGTCAAGACCCTGCTTCCAGCTGCACAAAAAAGCGCTGCGAAGACGCCTGTCGAGGCACTGGCCTCGATTGCACACAACCGCAAAGTAGCGACCGCTCGCGAGGTGGGTAAGCTAGTTGCCCAGCGTGCGAAAGAAAAGGGTATCAGCCGTGTTGTCTTTGACCGTGGAGGCTACACCTATCATGGACGCGTAGCTGCACTTGCAGAAGGTGCTCGTGAAGTAGGCCTGGATTTCTAAGGCTGCGAGGAGTAAGATGGCGAGAATAGATGCTTCAAAACTAAATCTGGAAGAAACGGTCGTTCAAGTAAGCCGCGTCTCCAAGGTGGTCAAGGGTGGACGGCGCTTTAGTATCCGGGCACTCGTGGTTGTTGGTGATCGCAATGGCTATGTCGGCAGCGGTCTTGGCAAGGCCAGCGAGTATACGGAAGCCATTCGTAAGGGCGTGGAAGACGCTAAGAAGAA
>MNIY01000156.1 GCA_001919995.1 Ktedonobacter sp. 13_1_20CM_4_53_11 | reverse complement strand
CACCAGCATTTGAGTTCGTTTACGCCAGAAACCATTGCGAGAAGTTTCTTGGTGGGTGGTATACTGGGTGTGCTGGGAGCCTCAATACTCGAATCTCTGTTGCTCCCCATGCTAACGAACCCTAATCAAGGCCTGTCTCTAAGCGGTGGGCTGGCTGTTGGACTGATTGAGGAAGGAGTCAAGATCCTGGCGGTCATCTTTCTAGCACGGCACTTGCGCAGGGCCACGACGATGGATGGGCTGCTATTGGGAGCAGCCGTAGGTATGGGCTTTGCCGCCTTCGAGAGCACGGGCTATGCCTTCACAGCTTTCCTCTTAAGCCAGGGACATGTTGGGGCCTCGATTGCAGAGACAGTACTCCGCGGGTTGCTGACGCCATTTGGCCACGGTATCTGGACCGGCATTCTCGCCGCGGTGCTCTTCCGAGAGCGCAGGCATGACCGCTTCCGCATCACCGGCCTGGTGATTGTGACCTATCTCTTCGTTTCCGTGCTACACGGTCTGTGGGATGGGTTGCCCAGCACCATATACTTCATTTTGCCGCCCGGCATTCACATTCCGCTGGTATCACTGGTGATCGGTGTGATCGGTATCATCGTGTTCGTTATGTTGTATCGACGGGCAGTGCGTGGGGAAATATACCAGCCACCCACGGCTACTACCTGAACTGTTGTTGGCCGGTAGCTTACCCCGGTAGACATGGTTGAAGAGAGAATGCAACCTCTTCTACCCCTCACAACGTGTTAGTGAGTGGATAGACGTGCAATGATGAAAACATCGAGAGTGTTTCCTCTTGATGTTTTCATGAATCATGGCTTACATCTAGCAATCACCTCGCTTTTTCCAATGATGGATGTCAAACAGACATCCTCAAGGCAGAGGAGGATGAGTATCCGTGTGTTCCTAACAGGCAGAAAGGAGATCTTTATGTCAACAGAGGCAAACAAGGCACTTGTCAGGCGTTCAGTTCGTCACGCATTTCCTCAGTGGCTACCCGAAAATGCAATTTATTGTTGACGATCAGACCGTCGAAGACGACAAAGTCATAACGCACGTGACTGCCCGCAGTAGTACTCCTGTCGGGCCGGTGATGACCATGCCAGCCAATCCTGAAGAGGTTGCCGAGTCCGATACCATCAATGGGAAGAGTACCGATCGTATCGCCAATGGCAAAATCGTTGAAAGCTGGATTGAGTTCCATGTACCAACTCCGTTGCCCCAATTAGAAGAACTGCCGCCGGAGGGAGAGGACAAATAGCGTGTATTCTTCCTGGTTTTGGAGAGATGAAAACCCTGGACAACGTTAATCCAGTAGGCTATAATTAGCGCATTATGAAAGGATATAGTATGAAAGGTATCGGCGTAATGATACGCTTACGGCAGGTCTGAGCGGAGCCCATCTGGGATCTACTGCTTGAGTGCGCGTGTTCCGCGTCTCGTCTATGAACGTGGATGTCGCGTGTTACCTGCCACACCATCTTTTCAAGATCGGGCTTCGCATAGAGTCGCATGAGCCAATCAGCTCTGCGGCTTTTTTGTGCCTGTTGTTTGCCTTGCATCTTGAAAGGAACGTGTAATGTCATCTTCTTTCCGCCCAAGTATCTTCTATGCGCAACACTTTCTCAAGGATCCGCGCCTTGTTACCTCGCTACTCAATAGGTGTACCATTGGTTATGACGATGTTGTGTATGAAATAGGCCCCGGCAAGGGCATGATAACGGAGCAGCTTGCCCAGCGCTGCAAACAGGTTATCGCAATTGAGAAAGATCCGCGCCTGTCAGCTCTGCTTCTTCAGAAATTTGTGTCTATGCCCAATGTGACGATCCACGAAGGCGATTTCCTGCACTATCGTTTGCCTCGTAAGCCGTACAAAGTGTTTGCGAATATTCCATTCAATATCACTACGGCTATTGTGACCAGGCTCACGGCGGAGGAATATCCGCCGGAGGATGCTTACCTTGCAATACAGAAGGAAGCAGCAGGTATGTTTGTTGGAAGGCCACATGAATGCTTGCGCTCGTTATTGCTGAAGCCCTGGTTTGAGGTGGAGATTGTGCATCGTTTCCGGCGCAAGGATTTTGTGCCTGAGCCGCGAGTTGACGTGGTCATGCTGCGGCTGCGCAAAAGAGGGCCGCCCCTGGTGAACCCTGCGGATAAGCAGTGCTTCCGCGACTTTGTCGTGTATGGTTTTACAACATGGCGACCGAGGCTGAGCTCTATTCTCAAAGGTATTTTTACCTGGCAACAACTCAAACATATGAGAAGAGAACTGGACTTTGATCTTGATGCAACGCCAACATCATTATCGTTCGAGCAGTGGCTAAACGTATTCGAGTACTACAAAAACGTAGGGAATGAGCAGGTAATAGACAGGATAGTGGGGAGCGAGAAGCGTCTTTTACAGGAACAAAAAAGATTACAAAAGGTACATCGAACTCGAAAATACTGGCGAAAACAGGCGGGGCGTCCCTACCAGTAATTTAGTACTATGCAGAAGTTGAGGACTTTGCTGCTCCCGCTAACTGTTGTACACTTCTTTGTGTGTTTGAGCGTACTTATTTGAACGCAAGGGCAGAAAGGAGACATGCTGGTGATCGGGACAAAACTCCCGGGGAAGCGCTGGAGGGAAGAAGAACTTCCATCAGAAGACTATGTGCGCCAGGCAATGCCACGCAAGTTGGGAACATTCGATATGACGATGATCTTCCTGATGGTTATGTTCTTCATCAACAATGCGGTTGGGACTACTGGGGCAGGAGCAGCTGCTTTTACCTACTGGATCATCGGCGCATTCGCCTTCTTCCTTCCCTGCATCATTGCAACAGCGCAGTTGGGAACGATGTTTTCTCACGACGGCTCTCTCTACAACTGGACGCAGAAAGCCCTTGGCAGTTTCTGGAGTTTCTTTGTCGGAGTCTCTTTCTGGGTCCCCGGCATCCTGGGGATGGTCGGTAGTGCAGGAATTGCCGTCACGTTACTCCAGGGACTCAACAGAAACTGGCTTGCAGAACCCCGAGTACAGGGAGTGTTTATCGTTTTCATTCTGATCCTCTCAGCAATTTTGTCCTTGCAGCGCTTTCGCGTGGTGCACATCATTGTCAACATGACCACTGTCCTGATGCTCTGCGTGATCGCTCTCCTGGGGGTGGCAGCTCTCATCTGGCTGGCGACAGGCCATCATGCAGCCACAAGCATTACTCGTGCCAGCGACCTGGCTATACAGCCAGGAAACTATGTGCTTTTTAGCACGGTCATCCTTGCGTTTTTAGGTGCAAACGTTTCGATGACGTTGGGCAGTGAGATCACCGACTTCAAAGTGGTTTCACGCCACCTCTTCCGCGGTGGGCTACTCGTTCTCGTGAGTTATCTAATCGTCACCTTCGCTCTGCTCGTGGTACAAGGACCACAAGCAGCAAGCAGCGGACCATTCTCAATCATCCGTACCATCGACCAGGTGTTTGGAAAGTTCACTGGTGGCATCGCCGTCACCTGCGTAATTGCCTTCTTTATTATTCTCACCGCCTTATTCAACAGCATCTTTGCACGCCTCCTGCTGGTAGCCGCTCTTGATCGACGTTTGCCAATGAGCCTGGGAAAGCTCGATGAAAATCGCGTCCCTCTCAACGCCATCATATTCCAGACCACTGTTGCCGTGCTGTTCGCAGCGATTGTCTTTCTGCTGCCATACCTTATTTCGCTTGGCAATCCCGTAAATCTTTCCAACGAGCTGTTCACAGTAAGTCTATATGCACATAGCATGGTATGGGCAATCTCCAGTTCTTTCTTGTTTATCAACCTTCTGGCGCTCTACTTGCGGGATCAGCGAGGCTTTCACGAGCGGCGCATCTTTCCTATGCCTGTCCTGTGGGCATGTATAATTGTTGCGCCTCTTGCCTGCGTGCTGGCTATCATTGTCACACTATCCTTTTCGCCAATACCACAGCAGATTCCTAGCAACATTTGGGGGGGCATAGTCGGTGGTCTCACGGTGGGCTGGTTGGTCTTAGCTGGTATTGCCAGTATGGTAGCCAACAGCGAAGCGGGTTGGGAAGATCTAAGTGCGGATGTCTAGAGAGGTTTTGCCAGATTCGCTGCGGAACAAAGGTCGAGAGACACCGATGTCTAAAGAGAATTAACGCGAGGCTGGAGGAAGATCACATGCCAGATATGTTGCGCGAGATTCTTTCGTACAAGGAGACTTGATTCGATGGCTTCTGATACTATCTCCATCCCAGAAGAACACAGTATAGAGACGCAGGGTATCGAACGTGTCTCTCCCAAAGCTCGCGCACATGTGCACATCTCCGATAACTTCACCATCTGGTTTTCAGCGAATCTTGTGATTTCTACTGTTGCCCTTGGCGCAATAGCCATCCCTATATTTGGTCTTGGGTTTTGGGACAGTGTTGCTGCTATCATGCTCTTCAATATTCTTGGTTCTCTCCCGGTGGCCTTCTTCTCGACCATGGGTCCCAAACTAGGCCTGCGCCAGATGACCATCACGCGTTTCTCGTTCGGTTGGGCCGGCGCGGTTATCATGGCGCTCTTCAACGTAGCGGCATGCACTGGTTGGTCAGCTGTCAACGCGATCGTAGGGGGTCAGTTAGTAGCAGCAGTGAGCGGAGGGACTATTGCCCGGCCAGTGGCTATTCTCATCATTGTGGTATTGACCACAATTTTCAGTATATATGGGTACAAGCATATCCATCGCTATGCACGTTACGCCTGGATACCTGCAGCCATCATTTTCCTGATTCTGCTGATGATTGCAGGACCAAGAGTGTCAATCATTCCTACACCTGCGCTGGGCATTGCTGAGATGGCTTCCTTCATCTCCTTCGGAGGCGCTGTCTACGGTTTCGCTACCGGTTGGAGTTCCTATGCTGCTGACTACAACGTCAAGCAGCCTGAAGAGACACCAGCATCACGTGTCTTCTGGTTCACCTTCCTGGGTATTGCTATTCCCTGCATTGTCCTGGAGATATTTGGCATGGCTTTGACTACTGCTTACAAGGAAAGTGGAGGCGACCTACTGGCGGCAGTAGCCCAGCCTTTAGGTAGTTTTGGGAATGTCCTGCTGCTCCTGCTTGCGCTGAGTATTATTGCCAACAACATTCCCAATGCTTACAGCATCGGACTCTCCATGCAGGTGCTTGGCAAGTCCTTCCAACGCGTCGGTCGTATCATGTGGACATTGTTCGCCGCTGTGTTTTACTTGCTGATCGCTATCCCGGCCGTCCCCAACTTCAACAATACTCTGAGCGACTTTCTGCTGATTATTACCTACTGGCTTGGTCCCTGGGGTATTATTCTCATTGAGGAACACTTCATTTTCCGCCGGGGGCAGTACAACGTGGAGGATTGGAACACGCCGCAGAAACTCCCCGTCGGTTGGGCCGCGCTGGTCTCGATGGCATTTGGTTTGCTGGGCGTCTACCTTGGTGCTGCCCAGGTACTCTTTGTTGGTCCGATCGCTAATCTGTTCAATCCCCCCTATGGTATGGATATTGGCTTTGAGCTTGGCCTTGTTTTTGCAGGCATTGCTTATTTTTTCCTGAGACGGATGGAACTCGCTCTGTCTGGTCGCTGACCCCGTCTTGCGGCGAGTGAACTATCGAGCATCACCTATGATCATCGCATCCAGGCTTTAATATCACGGTATCTCCCTCAATGCGGTCTACAGCATCCCAGGGCACTGTCTTTGGTTTGCGAGGGCGCTTCTCCACTGAGGAAAAAGGATTGAGAATGTGTAAACGGAACAACCATCCGCGCCTGCCAAAAATGAGCGCTACCACTGTGTAGTCTGGACCAGGGGAGAGCTGAATATCGGCAACGTGCCCGACCATCTTGCCTTCAGCAGTCACGATCTTCATACCGAGGATGTTTCCAATGTACAGCTTTGATTGTTTTGCCCGCATCAGTGCCCGCTCCCTGGAATCCAACGCAAGATATGGTTGGCAATCCATGCATCCGACTGTCCCACGGGATAGTCAGCCGCAGATCCACGCAGCCGCAGCGTTGGCCCAAAATCTTCGACATCGTCGAGTGGGATGCGGTGATCGAAACGGTCTCGCAACACGAACCGAACGATCGAACGTATGGGGGAGGCGATACGACCGGCAAGCGCCTGCGGCCCAATGACGAGCGAGGAAAGAACGAGTGTGCCATCCTCCTGCCATATAGCCTCGATATCCGATACCCGGCCTATCCTGCGCTTTTCGCGTGTCTCTAACTGCGAGTCGATGATATCGCGTATGGAGAATATCTGGTCGTCTGTAATGGGCATTCTTCCTACCCTCCTCCGCTCAGAATCTCAAGTGGAATAGATACGAAAGCAACAACAAAGGCGATGAGCAAAATACAGATGATGGCGATATTGCTGAAACGCCCATTGGTTTTATCGCGGAGATACTGGGGATCGTTCATGAGCACCAGGAATGGAAAGAGTGAGATAGGCAGAAACAAGGCAATCACCGTCGAGCCTGCGAGGGCAAGTTGGAGCGGGTCGATCCCCATCAGTCCAATAGCAACAGCCACGAGCAGGAAGATGATCAACACGAGGTTAAAACGAGCCGCCTCAACGGGCTTCTTATCCTCACCCCATTCCCAGCCAAAGCCCTGGGCGATGTTGTACGAGACCCCGAGCACAACCTCAAGGGCAGCCCCCAGACAGGTTGCAAACAGGGCAACTGCGAAGAGCAGCGCGCCAAAGGGACCAAGCGCTTTCGCCATGGAGAGGCCAAGTTCACCAAGCGAACTCCCTTGCATATTGAGTGGTTGCAGGACCATCGCACCCAGAAAAATGAGGGCAATGGAGCCGAGGCTGCCAAAACTCATCCCCACAATCGCTGTCACGCGGTTCAGTAACAAGGAGTTGCTCGTCCAATGTTCTTCGCGAGCTCCCGACGAGTAGAAGTACAGAAGATAGGGACTGATGGTTGCCCCGAGGGTTGCTGCAACAAGGTACAAATAGTCAGCAAGTTCACCCTGTTTGACCTCCGGTTTCCACAAGGTCGACAAGAGTTGATGAGAAGGGCCACCAAGGGCAATGATGCCGACGATGAAGGAGAGCGTCACAAGGCCAAGGAGAGCAGGTGCATTTTCAATCCAGTCAAAGGGTGCGCGCCAGGCCATCGCAAAGACGAGAAACGCTGCCGGCGGAAAGAGGATGCGCCAGGAGATACCCGTCATGAGTGAGAGTGCGATGGCGATACCTCCAATCTCCGCTGCGAGCAGGATACTCTCAGCAATTACTTCACTGAGCAGCGGCAGAAGGTAAAACTTGAAGCCAAAGTTCTCACGGATGGCCTCCGCGTATGTCTTCTTCGAGATCGCGCTGAAGCGACCCATCATCTCTACAAGAAGAATGATGGCTACCGTGGCAATGAGACATGCCCAGATCAGTCCAAGTCCAAACCTGGCGCCTGATTCACCCGAGGTAGCAATGGTCCCGGCATCGAGGAAGCCACCTGTTGCCGTTACAATACCCAGGGTAATTGAGAGCCATTTCTTCATTACCCACCTGCCATCAGGAATGCCTGGCTTGCACGGTTCAAAGCCGCAACCTGGGCCTGCCAGTGACATGATTCTTCCAGGCACGGCTGAATGACCGCCTGTATCGCAGGTCTGTATAGATCAAGGAGGTGCTGAACGGTGCGTTTATCAGGGGCCCCTTGTTGCGAGGGCAACTGCTGATCGAGACCATCCAACTCGCTTTGATAGTTCACAAAGCTGGCTTGGGCATAGGCACTCGTGATCTTTCCCTCGTGAGCATAGGAAAGCGTTGTCGAAGCAGCAGAGAAAACAGCCCCCGCGTTTCCCACTGTCCTGCTAAATGCTGATTGCGTCAATTGGCATCCTGTTACCGTCAGCAACACAAGCAGCAAAGGGCCGGCGCAACGTTTCCTCAACATACGATGTTCTCTCTCCTGTTCTCACTACGAAATAGACTCGTCAAAAGTTTCTCGTCTCTCTGAAAAAGTGAAGTGGCACCAAAACAAAACGATGGACGTGTCATCATTGAGTGCTAGTTATTCCAGATAGCAGATGAGCTTTCTTGCTCCTATGAAAAGAGATAGCGGTGTTGCAAGAACAAATGACGCTTCCTATTGGCATTACGGTGCAAGACGATCACGAAGGCTATTATTGTGTGGAGAAGTTGCTCGGTAAGGGAGGATTCAGCGCAGTCGCCTTGCCCCGCGTCTATTACGCCTTTGAACAAGCAGAGCTCAAGCGCGTCTACCTGCTGATGGAGTATATCAAGGGGAAAGATCTCGACGTTTTACGCAACGAGCAACCGGGAAAACGCTTCCCGTTGCAGTCGGCGCTGACGCTTTTAGAGCCCATCGTGGATGCCCTCATGTACCTGCATCAGCAGGAGCCACCTGTCTTGCATCGAGACATCAAACCCGCCAATATCATTGTCCCGCCGCATGGCAGGAGCGCTGCCCTGGTTGATTTCAGGATGGCCAAAGAATATCAACCAGAGAGCACGACCACCGTCTTCCGACGTGGCACTCCTGGATACGCGGCGATCGAGCAGTACAGCAACGAAGGCAATACTGACGCTCGTACCGATGTCTATGGTCTTGGAGCCACTTTCTATACATTACTTACAGGCGTGAAACCTGTCAATGCTGTCAAAAGGGTTACAGCAGAAAAAGGACATGATCCGCTGAAACCGGCTCATGTCCTGGTGCCAGACATTCCACAGCCGGTATCTCAAGCTATTCAAAGAGCGTTGTCTCTACATCACGAGAACCGCTTCGCGACAGTGGGAGACTTCTGGAATGCCCTGCATGCCGATACCGATACTGGGAAGCAAGAAGAACAGGCGCTGGTATTATATACCCCAGGACCCGGGAAACAAGGGAAGACCCACTCCAGCAGGCGCAAGCAGATGGCAGTGTTCTCTCTTATTCTCCTGATTCTCATTGTTGGGTGGCTGGCCTTGCTTCTCTCTTCTATGCATCTTGCAGCCCCTACGTCTGCCATTCGGCAGACATCCACTCGAGGAGCGGTGTTGCCCTCAACATCTTCTAACACGACAACCTTTCTCTATCCTTCCACTGTCTCATCATATGCAGGGACGATAAGCGATATAGGGGTGACGAATAAGAAGACGAAGTTATACCTGGGGCACATGCGCCTGGATGGGAAAAGCATCTCTGGCAATTTTCAGGGATTGGGCATGGTTGGCTCTTTGACGGGAATCTTAAATTCTTCTGGAAGAGTGCATTTTGTCGTGAAGCATGGCGCTGGGTCATTGATTTTAGACGGAGAGATCAGAATCGGTGGAGACATAGAAGGAACTTTCTATGCAGTGGATAAGCAAGGGCAAAACATAGCTGAGTATGGCCTATGGTCTGCCCGCAGTGCCTCTTCGTAGTAGCATTTGCTGTACCCCATCTCCCAGTCTTTTTAAATCAGGATAGCCGCCCTAGAGAAAAGCCTCACCTGCCAGGGTATCAAGCACCGTAGCCACCTGATCTACATGTTCGGCTGTTCTTAAGGTGTCTCTCACTTCATTTGAAAGAGGAAGAGGGACCTGATAGCCAACAGTATACCCCCTCCACCTGGGAGCACCCACCAGGCCAGGCACCGCTGTGAGAGGATTGGGGTCATTGGACACCACCCAGAGCGAATCCCTATCAACCAGCACTGGCATCGTGCCCTTCCTCGCCAGGCCGGCCAGGTGAGCAAACAGGGTGGCCCGACTACGGCCGGTAACCTGTGCCCACCAATCAGGCCGGGACCAGCCCCCGGTCGTCTTCTCCTGTGCGAGGATAGTCACACCGATTTGAGCAAGCAGTTTGATGGTGTGAGAGGCATTGGTTCGCGCCTGCGCATGCCGGTAGCTCTGGGGGTGCGTATGCAAGCGCTCACCAGCCTGCCACAAAGTCGTTGCCCACTGCTTGAGCAGTTGATGAGACTGGGGCCAGTAGTAGCCTTCCCTCACATGAACATGGTAGCCGATATCCCTGCAGCACTTGACCTGTGGAGTACTCATCCACTCTGCATCCAGGCAGCTCGGAAGCCGTTTGCCATCGAAAAGGGACCCCGCTCGATCAGCACTGACGCGCCAAATACCTGGGCGGACATCATCGCAGGCTCGTCCATTCGAGGAATACTGCGGCGATCCTGCTCCCAGTTGGACTGCCATACATGCTTCCAGGTATCGTGAGAGATGGGTGTATTTGTGCAGGTACCTTTGGTGCTGTTCCACCCGCGTCAAGGGACGCACCCACATCAGATCTCGTGCGATCTCCATGATCGGAATGGTGGTTCCATCGCCACCAGACAAGGTGTGCGGGTCCAGCGGGGAGGGTTGGTCGTGGGTGAGGTCTGTGAGCATCCGGTGTGCAACAAGATCGGGCGAGTCGATCACGGGCCTGGCCAGAGTTTGATCCAGATAGGTCACGGTTGCGAGCAGACTCCTCGCATCAGGGAGCACCCAGTTCCACCCTGCCTTCTCAGGGAAGACGAAGGTAAGGCGACGTTCCTCCCGTTGGCGGCTCCCCTTTGGCCAGAGGAGGACAGAGGTGGGTCTGGTTGGCTCACACGGATCGGGGTGGACGACTACGACCCAGTGGCTGTTGGCCTGTTCAAACCAGGCAGATGTGACGGTGCGTGATAGTGTCGTTGCTGGCATCACCCAGACCTCGGCCAGCCCGCTCTGCCACACGTGTTCGAGTAGTCCAATCGGTTCGCTCATTCCTGGTGGCAGCAGGATCGAGCGTAGCACTCGTTTTCCCTGGACAATATCAACCAGGAGCACTTCAGTGTCTGTGAGAACTCCTATGGTCGGATGCAGGTTCATGGTATCGTTTGTGTTTTCTCTGTTGATCATGCGCACTATTACGAATAGGAATGGTATACTTCAGCATGCACTCTCTGTAGAGAAGCTCGCGTCTAAGGTGACTTGCGTCTCTCGTACGAGATTATTGCTTTCACCAGTGTGCATGCAAGATAATTTATCACTTTATACTGGGGACTATTCTAACCGAAGCGGGCAAAAACGGCAAGTGTGATCAGGGACCCAGAGGTACAACGTGTTTTACGGCCCTTGAGAGGTGACCTGTTGCTTGACATGATTGTTCTCCCTGGTATACTTGTTCTAGATATCCGTCAGCCTGATTTGACAAAGGCATATCAGACTCATACATTTTCTCTTTGGTGATGGTTATCGTTATGGGAAAGGGACGACGCTTCCTTCCCATCGCTAGAAGGCAAGGGGTCTCAACACCGCGTTATGGTGAGTAGAAGAGAGTCGCTTGATGCTGCCACGCCTATGCAGGCATCTGTCTTCTTTCAAGGGGGCACACTGGTACTCCAGCATAGCGACGACATTGATAATGTTCCGGTTCCATTTCGGTTCGTCAAGAGTCGCTGGCGCTGCGAAGCCTATCACTATCATGAAGTACTCCCCTGGATGCAGGAGCAAGGTATTCACAACGCAATCCCGCGCTGGCAGCGTCTTGGGCTGACGCTGCATGATACGAGGGAACTGCATGATTATCAGATCCACGATGAGTCTGGTCTACCAATGGTATGCCCTCTTAACCAATGCCTTCCAAACAGAGATTGGCGTGTACTATAGTGGCGAGAAACGCGTCCTCCCTCTGACCGTGACGACGTATCACTCCGCAGGGGATCTGATTGCAGAGTATGGCAATACCTTCAAACTGCTCATCTGTGACGAAGAGCATCATTTACCTGCAAAAACGTGGGGAGAAGCAGCGCTCATGGCACCCGCACCTTTCCGTCTTGGCTTGACAGCCACGTATCCCGAAGAGCACGAGCAGATCGGTGAGCGCTGGCGACTCGATGAGCTGATCGGGCCGATTGTCTACACTCAACGGCTCGAGACGCTCGTTGGAAAGCAGCTTGCCGCCTATCGAACCCAGCGTGTGCGCGTCGACCTGACACATGAAGAGCGGGCCTCCTATGATGCTGCGTATGCGATTTACACGGGCTTTGTCCGCGAGCGCGGATTGCGACAGAAGCATGGAGCCGGATGGTTGCGCGCATTGATGCGCCTCTCGACAAGTGATCCTCAAGCTCGTCGTGCATGGCTCGCCCGGCGGCAACTCCTGAACCTCCTTGAGAGCTGTCAAGGAAAACTTGCAGCCCTCGAGACGTTACTGCATGAGCACGCAGGAGAACGCATCCTCGTGTTCACCGAGTCCAACGCGGTCGCTTATACAATTGCGCGTAAGTACCTTGTGCCTGTGATTTCGCATGAAACAGGGGTTGCCGAGCGCAAGCAGATTCTCGACGCGTTTCAAGCGGGACAATACCAGGTGATTGTCACGTCAAAAGTGCTCAATGAGGGAGTCGATGTGCCGGAAGCGAAGGTGGCGATCGTGCTTGGGGGAGGGGCGAGTAAGCGCGAATACCTGCAACGTCTCGGGCGCATCCTGCGAAAAAAAGAGCCGCTCCAGGCAGTGCTCATTGAGGTGCTTGTACGTAATACAATAGAAGAGGGAAAGGTACAACGCCGTAACGTGCCCCGGGAGAACTGTTGATGTTGACCAGTGATTTGATCAAGCCCAGATTGCGTATGCAGGGCTCAACCCTAAGTGTAGAGATGGTGAATGAGCAGGACCCATCCTTGCAACAAATCGCACAGGATGTCATCGGCTTATTTCATCGTTATAGAGATCAATCGCAAGCAGCATGGGAGGAGGCAATGCGTGCGTACGAAGGAGCAAGCGTTGATTACGTTCTGATTCGCGGACTGGCAAAAGTGCTGGCGGATGCTGCCACTTTCACGCCCCTGACGACACCTCTGCCGCCAGCAACGCTTCGTGAGCAGGTCTTCGCGCGTGGCCCTGTCTTTGGAAATCCTGATCTGTTTCATACCGTGACACGTCAGGAGGTGCTCCAGGAGGTTGCAGATGCATATGGACTTTCCACAGGAGGGCTTGACGAGATGCTGTTCGCCGATCGGCGCGCCTCGTATCTTCTCACGGACGCTGGTCCTGCGTGGACGCCTTCAGCATTACTTGCCCGTTACAACCTGGAATTAGCGCGAGGGGCCCTCTACTGGGCGTCGCATATCACGATTGAGGTTGCGAGTAACTACAAAGATCTTTGGAAGTACATCAAGTTATTTAAGTTGATGTTCTGGGCCGAGCCGAAGCAAGGAGGGGGATACCGCATTGATCTGGATGGGCCTATCTCTCCCTTTGTCTCGTCCACGCTCAGGTACGGCAGGCAATTTGCAGCGTTTCTCCCCGCACTATTCCTGTGTGAGCGATGGCAGATGCGCGCCTACGTCCATCCGCCTCAAGGACGAGGGGCGATGCTCTATCAACTTGACCACACCAGCTCGCTTCACTCACACTTTAAGCGCTCAGGCGAGTTTGACAGCCGTCTCGAAGCAGATTTTGCCAGCGAGTTTGAGCAAAAGATAGGAAGCAAACGAGGGCACTGGCATCTGACGCGTGAGAGCGAAGTGCTCCTGCTCGGGAATACCGTCATGGTGCCAGATTTCGTGCTGATCGATACCGAAGATGAGAACCGACGTATCATGATCGAGCTTGTTGGTTTCTGGCATCCCCAGTACCTGCGAAGGAAGGTAGAAAAGGTCCGTGCTGCGAACTGTGCGCATCTCCTCTTGCTGGTCTACGAGGGGCTGAACATCACCGAAGAAGCATTTCAGGATACCGCAGGCGAGGTCATCTTCTTTAAGCAAAAACCTGTGCTCAAAGAGGTGATGAGTACTGTTGAAGAAATGGCAGAGCGTGTCTACGGCCCGCGCCGAAAACCCGAACGAAGTAGTAAAAAGCGGCGTACATCAAAAAGATCTCGGGTCAGAACTTATTTGCTGGGACCGGAATGACACTTATGGCCTAGATAGAGCGACGAGAGCCCTATCATTGAGAAGCGCTCATATCTCTATCAATGCGTAGAAGGTTGCTGGCTAACGTACAAGTTACGTACATACTACGTCACAAGGTGCCTGCAAGGACAGGGTCCTTTCTCAACCCTCCATCATTCCCTGTCCCTGCAGAGCGAAGATGAGCCATTCGACGGGCTACGCTTTTGATGTCAACGCTGTAACTCTTGTAATTTCTTTTCAACATCCATGCCCATCAAGCGAGCGAGATTACCTCCCAGGATTTTCTTTTTGGCCTGTGTGGTCAATTGGGGATAGCCGTAACCTGTCACCAGGTCTTCGGGCAGTTCAAATTTCCAGAAGGCGTCGAGCGCCCAGCGCGGATGCCAGATGGGTGTCTCACCGCCGTAGAGGATCTTGTCTTCACCGCCCCAGAACATCAGCTTTCCCATGTTTTCTGCGAAGGAACGCGGCGCACGCACGATAAAGTTGAGCGTGGCGGCAATCGATGCATAGAGGTTGGGATAGCGCACAAGTTGCCAACAAATCTCATCGATGAAGGGGAGCCCGACATGGAAGATAACGAAGTTGATATCTGGGAAGTTAGCGGCGGCTCCGTCCATGTCCCAGGCCTGCGTATGCTCTATGGGCTGCGGCCCAAGCGGCACACCCTTGTGCACGCCTATGGTCGTAATACCCAGCTCAAGCGCCTTTTCGAAGACGGGATAGGCCACGCGTGGATCGTCCATGCGCCAGGGGAATGGCTCACCATAATCGTAGCGGACATTGTACAGCTTGAAGGCTTTCGCGCCATATTCTTTCACCTGGCGTTCCATCAAATCCAACGCCTTCCTGCCCTCTAACGGGTTGACGGACCCCCAAAAAATAGCGCGGTCAGGATATTTCTGCGCCATTGCGGCACACTTTTCCCACTGCGACAGTCCATCATAGAAGAGGTCTGTAAGCGGTAGAGGCTGCGCCACAATCATATCCGTGCCGGATTCCTCGAATACCATCCGTGCGATTTCATCGATGCTCCACTCTCGCAAAAACTCTTCGGGACCGAGCACGCGCTCGCCCGGCGGAGTCAACACCTGGTGGAAGGCGTAGAGATGATTGATGAACATCTGGCCCGGCTTACCATACGCGTTGCGCATGTCAAAATTGAAAACATGGCATACACAGTCAAAGACGAAGGCGTCATTGTCCAGCATGATGTACTCCTCTCGTGCTTTTCAAGAAACAGGCGAGTGCGAAGCTTGCGCTTCTCTCGCTTCACGTTCAAGACGTTGTTGTCGCAATGGCAGCAACTGTGCCATTGGCAGGGTCAGTTTCTGGCGCGCGCTGGCACTCATGCGTTCTGGTGTCCAGACAGAGTTCCAGACAATCTCGGTGTCTACTTCACCGACCCCCTCCAAGATGCGCAGATTTTGATCGATCATCTGCAAGAGATGGGTTGAGAAAGGACACCAGCCAGAGGTCAACAATAGTTCGACGCGCACATCATGCCCGTTTTCAGCTACGTGTACACCTTGAATGAGTCCTAACTCAACGACGCTGACGGCGCGTTCCTTGCAGCAAGGATCATAGCAGGTTTGCAGCACTTCCAGCACCTGCTCCGAGGTAACGCGCGGTTTTTCACATTCAGGCAAAGGATACTCCTTTCTTTGCGTTTGGGACTACGGAGAACGATGTACAAAATGACAATCAAAATGAAATACTGAGACAGAGGATGCGTCGCCCCCCTTACCTACCCGTCCAGTTGGGTTTGCGCTTTTCGGCGAACGCCTTTGGACCCTCTACAAAGTCCTGCGAGGCGAACAGGCGCTGGAGGCGCGGCCGGTCCATGTGCATGGCCTCTTCAACGGAATATACCAGTCCTGAGAGCGCAGCCTCCTTGGTGAGCCGCACGCTCAGGGGTGAGCACTCCAGGATCTCGTTGGCCCAACGCTCGGTCGCTGCCATAAGATCCGTGCCTGGCACCACCTCGTTGACCAGGCCAAGGCGGTAGGCTTCTTGCGCCGGAATCTGCCGACCGGTCAGCAGCATCCCCATAGCCTGTTTGAGAGGGATCTGTTGCGGCAAACGATGCACGCCGCCAGCCGCGGCAATCAGGCCTACGCGTGGTTCGGGTAGGCCGAAGCGCGCATGCTCGGCAGCGATGATGAGGTCAGCGGCCAGCGCTATCTCGAAGCCTCCACCGAGGGCGACGCCATTGACTGCCGCGATGATCGGCTTGTCGCACACGAAGTCACCGGTGATGCCGCCGAAGCGCACATGTTCACTGAAATCCGGCCGCTTCTCTCCTTTGGCGGTTGCCGTGGCCGTCGCCTTGAGGTCGTTGCCTGCGGAGAACGCCCGGTTACCCGCCCCCGTTATGATGGCCACCCAGGACTCATCATCCTGCTTGAAGTCGTCGAAGGCCTCGCTCAACTCAACGTTCGTATCGTAATGGAGCGCATTCATCACCTCGGGCCGATTGATCGTCACGTAGGCGATGTGTCCCTTTTTCTCGTAGATCACGTACTGATAGCTCATGGATGTTCCCTTTCTTTCTGCCCTCGGAGCTGTGACTCCTGACATCAGGCTAATCTAAAACAGTTGTCAAGAGATTAGCTGGATAGATCGCCTGACCGGGAGGAGTATGCTATGCCAGTCTGCGACCCTTCCGCCGCACTTTCCGCCTTTTGCTGTTTCTTCCCCTCCACCAACAACCAGGCGCTAAGTGCACTTACCAGGGCCAGGGCTGCGCAAATGAGCGAGACCAGGCGAAAACTGTTCACGAATGACTCATCGATCGCTCTTTTGAGCGCCACCTGCGCCTCACTGCCAACATTCGTGGGGATGGTGATACCGACCAGCTTGATGCGCTGCACATCTATCAGGTGCCGCACGTCAGGCGATAGATGCAGTGTTGCCAGGTAGCTATCAAGGCTGCTATTGAAGACAGATAAAACAACAATGCCGAAGATGGCAATAGCAAGTAGCCCGGCTGTGCGGGATACAGCATTATTGATCCCAGAAGCAATACCGGCATGGCGTTGCTCCACCGCTCCCATCACCGTCGTCGTGAGCGGAGCGACGGTGATGACCATGCCAAAACCCATAACGACCACTGCTGGAAAAAAGGTGTACCAGTAACTGCTTGGACCATTTTCGATACCCGGCAGAGCAAAGAGAGCAAAGCCGACGGCAGTAATGATGGGTCCGACTACCAGCGGGAGCTTCGCGCCATAGCGGTTCACCAGGCCGCCAGCCCAGCGCGAAAGCAGAAACATGATGAGAATGAAAGGGACGAATGCAGCGCCAGCAGCCGAAGGAGGATAGCCCTGTACTTGAATGAGATTGAACGGTAAGAAGAAGGTTAAGCCACCCAGGGCTCCGTACAGCAAGAGTGTGAGGAGATTTGCTCCGCTAAAGGTGCGCGAACGGAACAAGGTCAGCGGGACCATCGGCGCCGGGGTACGAGCTTCTACCAGGAGAAATGCGAGCAGTGCAGCTATGCCAACAGCCAGGGCGCTGAGCACCAGGGTATTGCCGAAACCAATGGATCCCGCCTCAATCAGCCCATACACCAGCGCGCCTAAACCGACGGTCACAAGCAGCGTACCCCACCAATCCAGTCTTCGTGATGCGTCTGCGTCACGGCTCTCCGGCACTCGCCAGAACAGCACGCCAAGCACTACCAATGCCAGCGGGACATTGATGAAGAAGACCCAGCGCCAGGAGGCGAATTGTACTAACACACCCCCGAGCACCGGACCCGCCACTGAGGTTATGGCTGTAAAACCAGACCAGGTGCCAATCGCGCGCCCACGCTGCTCATCGCTAAACGAAGCGCTGATAATCGCCAGACTGCCAGGCACCAGCAAGGCGCCCCCTATCCCCTGAACGGCTCGCGCGAGAATCAGTTGGAGCACGTTTGGCGATAATCCACACCAGATAGAGGAAAGGGTGAAGATCGCGATGCCAATAGCAAAGATGCGCCGTCGTCCAAAGTGATCACCTAATGATCCTCCCACGAGAATGAGCGCGGCGAGAAAGAGCGAATAGGCCTCCACGATCCACTGCAAATCGGAGGTCGTTGCGTTGAGGTCTCTTTGGATGACAGGCAGCGCGACATTGACGACGGAGCCATCAATGAAGGCCATGCTTGATCCAAGGATGGTTGCGACAAGGACCCACGTCCCAACATGTGGGGAGCATGGTGCAGCCTGAGGGGCAGAGCGAATCACGCCCTCGTCACATGGCGATTTCACGAAGTTAGCCATTTTTTACTCTCCTTCCCATTACCACGTTGGGTACGTGGGTCTCCTTGATTTTCCCAAAAAGGATGCATGTTTATTAACTGCTCTGCCATTGTATCATCTCTTTGGAAGACTTGATTGGGTAGGCAGCAGCAGGATATGACGGGAAAGATGTCTCAGTGTCTATTGTTTATCAGGTAATAAGCTCCCCTCACTCCCCCGTTCTAGACGCAAGTCAGCTTTCAGGTCATGACATCTCTTGCACTCCCGTTTTATACTATTTGCTAGAAAGAAATGGAACTGAATACGACGATAGGATGGCATATTATGACGGAAACAGCAGCAGTACAACACATGCGTGAAAACGAAGCAATTCCTGACATTGATATCTACTGTGGCACGGCCACGCCCGAAATGGCACGACTCGTTGCAGAGCGGCTCGGGCGCCCATTGGGAAGACGCGAAGTGGATCATTTTGCCGATGGAGAATGCCACGTCCAAATCCAGGAAAGCGTGCGAGGTCGAGATATCTATATCGTGCAATCGACCTGCCCCCCGGTGAACGAACATCTTATGGAACTGTTGGTGATGATTGATGCGTTTCGTCGCGCCTCGGCCAATCGCATCACTGTCATTATGCCCTACTATGGCTATTCCCGGCAGGAGAAGAAGTCGAAGGGCCGCGAGCCGATCACCGCGAAATTGGTGGCCAACCTGCTTACCATAGCAGGAGCGAATCGTGTGGTAGCAATCGACCTGCATTCACCTGCCATTCAAGGTTTCTTTGACATCGAGATGATCCACCTGACGGCCATTTCGTTGCTCGCCAATCACCTGCGCACCCATATCGATGTACACGATGCGGTGCTCGTGACTCCAGATACCGGACGGGTCAAAGTCGCGGAAATGTACGCAAACCTGCTCAATGTGCCGCTGGTCGTGATGCATAAACGCCGCAGTGGTGAGCGTGGGGAGGGAGTCGAGGTGGGCGTGGTTGTCGGCTCAGTTGAGGGAAAGCACCCAATCATTGTGGATGATATCATTGCGACGGGTAATACCATCATTACCTGCGCCAAAACTTTGCTGGATGCAGGAGCGGTGCCGAACATGACGGTCGTCTTGACGCATGGGGTATTCAGCCCTGCCGCCGAAGAGCGATTAGCCATGCCTGAGATTACACAGATCGTCCTGACCGACACGATTCCTTTCCATACACCATCATCCGCTTCGTCGTTCTCAACGTCTCCACAAATCGCTGAAACCCCAGGCGGTCCGCCATAACACGCACACGCCGGAAACCTTCGCCATATACGGGATCAGGGTTTTTCTCAATACCCTCAGCATGGTGACGGCTCTCGTCTGTATTCAGTTCACCATAAAAGCGGTAAGAGAGCAGTTCACAAAAGCCTTCCTCTGCCCAGGAAGGTAGACCCCGTATACCTTGTAGAGTAAGCCAGGCGTGACCCAGCTCATGAACGCAAACACCCCGGAATAGGGTTGAAGGGAGACCGCGCAGTACTGCAATACCGTTCACTTCTGTACGAACAACCTGCCCATTCAGCATATGCGTTGAATGTGTGGTGACGCCGAGTGCATCCACTCCACTCCGACTATTCAAGAGTTGAGCCAGCCTGGCCCGGTCAACAAGCTCAATCTGAAGCGGTATGTTATTGAACTGTAAGCCCTGAGCATTGAGCTGCTTCATCAAGCCCTGGAACAAGGCGCGAGCCTGGGGAAGCGACTCAACGGCACTCGCTCGACAGATGGGACAGCGCACATGTTCGCTCGACTGCGGATCTTGTTGCTGTAGAGGGACGAGACGCCCACAGAAGGCACACGTTGGATACTGGCCCTGGTGTTCCTTACAATACTTCGTCCCCCAGTGATCTACCAGGTATTCACTCATGAGCGGCTTGCCACAATAGGCACAACGAGGAACTACATGATCGCGGTAACACTCCGAATGATAGAAGGCCCCCTCGTGTGTGTAGTACTGGCCTAGAATCGGCTTGTGACAATACTGACAACGGGGACCTATATGCTCCTGATAACATTCAAGATGGTATGATGCTCCATTGTGGGTGTAATATTGAGCGGTGATCGGCTTGTGACAATAGACGCAATGTAGATCGAAGCGATTGCGGTAACATTGGGTATGATAGGGCTTGCCTTCGCGTACGCTAAACTGGGTATTGTTTATAGGTTGATGGCAGG
>MNIY01000098.1 GCA_001919995.1 Ktedonobacter sp. 13_1_20CM_4_53_11 | reverse complement strand
TGTGGGTGTAATATTGAGTGGTGATCGGCTTGTGACAATAGGCGCAACGTGGATCGAAGAGATCTCGGTAACATTGGGTATGATAGGGCTTGCCTTCGCGTACGTTAAACTGGGTATTGTTTATAGGTTGATGGCAGGTGGCGCAGACAAAATGCTCTGGATGCCATGCTGCCCCCAGAGCTGAAAGGTAATATCCATTGATCGATTGTCCACATCCTCTACAGAGAGGTTGTGATGGTCTAGTCATGTTCATATGTAAGCATTATTGTATCACGTCCCCTGCCCAGTGTAATGGAGACTCTTGCAAAAATTGGGTGATGAAATGTATTGACAACTCAAACTCTTCACAATATAATTAGGTTACCAAATAAATTAGTGACCTACCTATTTTGCGAACATAATCAAAGATAGAGGTAATCAATTGGAGCAGACTGCCACCACTCCTGAACAGAAACTTTTCAGAACCATGATGCAGTTCCACAAGCTTGGCTGGCATCAAAAATCAATTGCGGGTTGTAAACCGAGCGAAATCAGAGTGCTGTTCTGTGTCAGGAGAAGCATGAATCTTCCCATCCCCGAAATAAAAGTGTCGGAGATCAGCAAGCAGCTTGACGTGACCTCTCCGACCATCACTCAATTGCTGAAAGGTCTGGAAGCGAATGGATTAATCGAGCGGCATATCGACCCGATAGACCGGCGCGCGGTAGTAGTTAAGCTAACGAGGAAAGGTGAAATGGTCGCTCAGCAGGCTGCAGATGCTTTTTTCGCCTCCATGCATGGACTGCTCGAATACCTGGGAGAGGAACAGAGCAATCAGCTTGTCGACCTTTTGTCCAAAGTGCTTCGCTACTTCGAGGAGAGAGAAGCCAGCATGTATCACTCACTATGGAATGGAGACGAGGAAGCATGATCAAGTTGATGCGATTCATGAAACCGTATCGTATGACGCTCGTTCTTGTACTGGTGCTCGCCTTTGCGCAGTCCTTTGCTAACCTGTATCTGCCTACCCTGATTGCAGATATTGTGGATAACGGGGTTGTGAAGGGAGATATCGGATATATCTGGAGAACCGGCGGCCTGATGTTGCTGGTGGCGATCGGAGGCACCATCTGCGCGATCGTCGGCGCTTTCTTTGGCGCCAGAGTCGCTACCGGTCTTGGCAAAATTATCCGCGGCAAGATTTTCAATCGCGTAGAACAATTTTCGCTGCACGAATTTGATATGATGAGTACAGCCTCGCTGATTACCCGCACGACCAACGATACAACGCAGGTTCAGCAGGTTTGGGTTATTATCCTGCTCATGATGGTCACCGCGCCAATGATGATCATCGGTGGGATTATTCTGGCGGTTGCCCAGGATGCTACACTCGCCTGGATTCTGGTGGTGGTCATGCCAATCCTGGTCGGTGCCATTGCTCTGATTATGAGCAGGGCCATTCCGCTCTTCCGCGTCATGCAGCAGAAACTTGATAAACTCAATCTCATCCTGGATGAGGGGCTGTCCGGGGTGCGCGTCATCCGCGCGTTTGACCGCGTAAAGCATGAGGAGGAGCGTTTTGACGAGGCCAACCTCGATCTG
Source organism: Ktedonobacter sp. 13_1_20CM_4_53_11 (assembly GCA_001919995.1). The sequence goes on along the minus strand of MNIY01000098.1, from coordinate 17,442 downwards.
ACCGACGTGGCTATCAGGGTCAACAGAATCGTTGCCGCATTGATGCCGATTATGATGCTGGTGCTGAACGTTTCCGGCATCGCTATTCTCTGGTTCGGCAGTATCCGCGTCAATAATGGAGAGATGCAGGTTGGTGCAATCTTCGCATTCCTGCAATATGCCATGCAAATTCTGTTCGGGCTGCTGATGGTCTCGATGATGTTTATCATGCTCCCACGCGCTGCAGCCTCTGCAGACAGAATTAACGAAGTGCTGGCGATAGCGCCTGAAATCAATGATGCCCCAACGGTGAATGATGCTGACACGCAGCGAGGATTCGTAGAGTTCCAGGACGTCACGTTCAGCTATCCCGGCGCGGAAGAGCCAGCCCTCTCCAACATCTCATTCAGCGCGAGCCCAGGCGAGGTCACGGCGATTATCGGTGGCACAGGCGCGGGCAAATCGACGCTGGTCAGCCTGATTCCACGCTTTTATGACATCGACAGCGGCCATATCCTGATTGATGGTGTCGATGTCCGCGAGATGTCGCAGGAGCATTTACGCGCGAAAATCGGTTTTGTGCCGCAAAAGGCCGTGCTCTTTTCAGGGACGATAAGCGAGAATATCCGCTATGGCAAAGAAGATGCTTCGGAGGAAGAGGTGCAGCATGCCGCTGACGTTGCGCAGGCCACCGAATTCATCTCGGACATGCAAGATGGCTTTGCTTCCGTGATTGCTCAGGGTGGCATGAACGTCTCGGGCGGCCAGAAGCAGCGTCTTTCGATTGCGCGAGCCCTGGTGAGAAAGCCTGAAATCTATGTGTTCGACGACAGTTTCTCAGCGCTGGACTTTAAAACCGACGCCAGGCTGCGCGCGGCACTGAAAAAAGAAACCCTTGATGCTACCGTGCTCATCGTGGCCCAGCGGGTCAGTACGGTCATGGATGCAGATCAGATCATCGTTTTAGATGAGGGACATGTCGCTGGCATAGGTAACCATCGAACATTGATGAGGACGAGTGAGGTCTATCGTGAAATTGTCACCTCACAGCTTTCAATGGAGGAAATCGCGGAGGAAATCGCATGAGTGTAGAGCGCAGAGCACAGCAACCCGGTGGTATGGCTGGCGGGCCGATGGGCAGAGGCCCTATGGGCGCACTGGGCAGGCCGGTCGAGAAACCCAAGGACTTTAAGGGGACGCTCAAGCGGTTCCTCGTTTACTTCGTGCCGCAGAAATATCGCTTGCTGGTCGTGCTTGGTGCGGCCATCCTCGGCACAACGTTCAACATTGTTGGTCCCAAGATCCTGGGGTTAGCGACCACCAGGCTCTTCGAGGGGCTGATCGCGAAATACCAGGCGTTTCAGCGGCACCAGCCAGCGCCGGGGATTGATTTCAAGTATATTGCGACGGTCTTGCTGATTTTGCTGGGGCTGTATATTATCAGTGCCATCTTCATGTATGTCCAACAATACGTGATGGCGGGAGTGGCGCAGAGAATGGTGTACCGGCTGCGCAGAGAAGTGGAAGAGAAACTTTCGCGCCTGCCGCTGAAGTTTTTTGACGCGCGCCCACGTGGAGAAATCCTCAGCCGCGCCGTCAACGACATGGATAACATCAGTACTACCCTGCAACAGAGCCTCACGCAGCTGATCACTTCCGTGGTCACGCTGGTTGGCGTAATTGTGTTGATGCTGACCATCAGCCCGCTGCTGAGCCTGGTCGTGGTGCTCACCCTGCCACTCAGCCTGCTCGTCACCATGGGGCTTGCGAAGCGGTCACAAAACTACTTCAGAAGACAGCAGAGGGCGCTTGGAATCCTCAACGGCCATGTCGAGGAAATGTACACTGGCCACAAGATCGTCAAAGCCTTCGGACACGAGGGGAAATCTATGGCCGAATTTACGGAATTGAACGAGAACCTTTATAACGCGGGCTGGCGAGCACAGTTTGTTTCAGGCATGATTATGCCGCTCATGCGCTTTGTTGGTAACCTCGGCTATGTCATCGTGGCTGTGGTCGGCGGCATCATGGTAACAAACGGGAGCATAGCCATTGGAGATGTGCAGGCATTTATTCAATATGCCCAGCAATTTACCCAGCCGATCACCTCGCTGGCCAATATCGCCAATGTGATTCAATCAACGATGGCCTCGGCCGAGCGTATCTTTGAACTGCTCGATGAGCCGGAGGAAATTCCCGAGGCTGTTGATGCGCAAGTTATTGGGACTCCTCAAGGAGCGGTTCAGTTCCAGCACGTCAAGTTCGGCTACAAAGAAGATTCCATGCTGATGGAGGATATGAATATCGATGTCCAACCGGGCCAGATGATTGCGGTTGTCGGCCCCACCGGCGCTGGCAAAACGACCCTCGTGAACTTGCTGATGCGTTTCTATGAAGTCAACGGCGGCAAAATCACGGTTGATGGCGTGGACATTACGCAGTTCAAGCGTGGGGAGTTGCGCCGCACATTCGGCATGGTGCTCCAGGACACATGGCTCTTCAACGGAACCATCCGCGATAATATCGCCTACGGACGTGAGGGCGCCACGGAAGAAGAGATCATGCGGGCAGCTAAAGCGGCAAACGCCGACCACTTTATCAGGACGCTACCAGAAGGTTATAACACTGTTCTGAACGAAGAAGCAACCAACATCTCGCAGGGGCAAAAGCAGTTGTTGACGATTGCCCGCGCGTTCCTGGCCGATCCAGAGATCCTTATCCTGGATGAAGCAACCAGCAGCGTCGATACTAGAACCGAGATACAGATCCAGAAGGCGATGGGCGAGCTGATGCATGGCAGAACCAGCTTTGTGATTGCACACAGGCTCTCCACGATTCGCGACGCGGATTTGATCCTGGTCATGAACCACGGTAGCATCATAGAGAAGGGGACCCACGAGGAGCTGCTTGCCAAAGGTGGCTTCTATGCCGACCTGTATAACAGCCAGTTTACAGGGCGAACCCTCCTGGAGGAAGCGGTTTAGCTGGTGGCAACCGGAAAAGCACTTCCGGGCAAGTATTGAAGCCAAATAAGGCGTGCGCGGTGCACGACAGTGTACCGCGCACGCCTTATTCTTTCTCGCGTGCGGTAGATGTCACGACCCGAAAGGCGTATTTTGCACACAACCTTGTTGCAGCTTTTGTGTTATGCTCTTATCATGCCTATGGCTGCGCAATCCTTACTTTCGGAGCATGGTATATACTGTAAGGAACGCTATACGTATCAATACATAAGGCAAGCACGCTGTGGCAGGTTAGAGGATCAGGAAAGGAGAGAAAGACGATGGTCGAACAGTACCATCTTGATATCCTTCAGAAGGGAATAGATGAATGGAACCAGTGGAGGCAAGAGCATCACTCGATCCAGCCTGATTTCACTGGCGCGGACTTCAGAAGTGTACGACTGCGACGGGTGAACCTGGCCGGAGCACGCTTGAACTGCGCAGATTTCAGCGGCGCAGATCTTGGAGAGTCGTTGCTGAACCAGGCTGATTTCAGTGAGGCGAACCTGAGCCGGGCAAATTTGATCAGTGCAGACCTCCAGGGGGCGAACCTTATAGCAGCGATTCTGATCGCTGCCAATTTGAGCGAGGCGATCTTGAGCGAGGCGATCTTGATCGATGCAGACCTCAGAGGTGCTATCCTCACTGGCGCAGAGGTGACCGGGACAAACTTTAGTGGGGCGAACTTCATCAGTGCAGACCTCCAGGGGGCGAACCTTATAGCAGCGATTCTGATCGCTGCCAATTTGAGCGAGGCGATCTTGAGCGAGGCGATCTTGATCGATGCAGACCTCAGAGGTGCTATCCTCACTGGCGCAGAGGTGACCGGGACAAACTTTAGTGGGGCGAACTTCATTGATGCAGACCTCGGAGATATAGATCTCAGTCGAGCGAACATCGAAGGTGCACGACTGAGCAAGCAACGTGCAGGTATTGACATAGAAGATCTAGATGAGTGAATACACGAGGATAAGGAACGCCTTTCATTCCCGTGGCTGAAGCCAGGGGCCTTCAGGCGATCTTAGTGGTAAAAATGCTATTTTCACAACTTTAGAGGGGAGATGTAAATCGTGAACAACAGTAACGATAAATGCAAACAATTACGCGAGCTATACGACCGTCTTGCCGCCGAACTGAGAGTATTGAAAGAAAGCGAACAAGAAGAGGAGCGCGAGGGCGTAGCAAATCCTCTTGAGATGGCCAGCATTATCAAGAGTCTCCAAAAGACGCTTAGTGACGTGGATCTTGAGCTGCAAAAGTGTCTAGATTCAAACTAGTGAGCTAGCCGGCAAAGGCGAGGCCAGGAATGAGCTGGTTGTTGGATACGAGTGGACAGCCCGGTACGCCAGGCCCGAGGTCTACCTGGATACGAGGGAGTCCACGTATCCACGAACTGAAGCTCAAGCATGGCGCTTCCTGGCTGTCCATTGATGTGACCAGGCTCACCGATGCTCCTGAACTCGTCTAAAGGTGTAACCTGGTTCTATCCACCTACCGTTTTGCTTCTGGCGTGAGAGATGTCAGGTTAAAGGCATACAGATTATGATCATTGGAGCCAACAAAGACGGCCCCATCGGCCACTGTAGGTGAGGAAATGATGCTGCCTCCAGTAGTATAGCTCCAGAGTTTCTCGCCTGCTTGAGCGCTCAGGGCATAGAGTGTGTGATCATGCGAGCCGACGTAGACGACCCCATCAGCCACGGCTGGCGAGGAATCAACACGTCCACGGGTAGCGTAGTTCCAGTACTCGTCACCTGTTCTCGCGTCCACGGCATACAGCCGATGGTCATGCGAGCCGACATAGACGACGCCGTTGTCAACGGTTGGCGATGAGTCAATGCTATCTCCAGTCCTGGAGCTCCATCGCACCTCACCTGTGCGAGCATCCAGGGCATAGAGTGTGTGATCACGCGAACCGACATAGACCAATCCATCTACCACCGCCGGTGAGGATTGGATGCCTCCTGCCGTCTTGTAGCTCCACCGAAGAGCCCCGGTAAAAACATCCAGGGCATAGAGCGTGTGATCCTGTGAGCCAACGTAGACGACTCCGTCTGCCGCGGCCGGCGAGGAATCAACGGGTCCCCCTGTAGTATAGTTCCAGAACTGCTCTCCTGTGTTCACGTCAAAAGCATAAAGCATGTGATCTTGTGAGCCAATGAAGACCGTCCCGTTGGCCACCATTGGTGAAGACAGGATGCCTCCTCCAGTAGTAGAGCTCCACAGCCTGGCTCCTGTGCTGGCCGCGAGGGCGTAGAGCATGTGGTCCATTGAGCCGATGTAGACTACCTCGTCGACGACGGTTGGCGAGGAGTAGACTGCGTTCCCAGTGACGTAGTTCCACACTTCCTCACCAGTAGCAACATCAAGGGCATACACGCGATGATCATGCGAGCCGACATAGACGACTCCGTCGGCCACTGCTGGCGAGGATTGGATGCTTCCACCTGTGGTATAACTCCACAGCCTGTCACTGGCAAATGCGTACACATTGCCATCTTGCGAACCGACATAGACGACCTCGTTGGCAACGGCAGGCGAGGAATCAACAGGTCCCCCTGTAGTATAGTTCCAGAGCTTTTCACCCGTGATGGCTGCAAAGGCATACAAGTTGTGATCCTGCGAACCAATATAGACGACTTCATCAGCGACAACCGGTGAGGATTCGATCGCGCCTCTGGTCCTGTAGCTCCATCGTTCGCTCCCTGTACGGGCATCAAGGGCATAGAGAGTGCCACGATGCGAACCAATATAGACGATGTCATTGGCGACTGCAGGCGAGGACCGGATGATCTTCCCGGTCTGGTAGCTCCACAGCTTTTCGCCCGTGCCGGCATCGAGGGCATAGAGCAGCTGGTCCTGCGAACCAATGTAGACCACTCCATTGGCAACGGCAGGAGAGGAGCTGATACGATCCCCGGTGGTGTAGCTCCAGATCTTTGCGCCTGTGGTGGCATCGAGAGCGTATAACGTGTGGTCCCATGAGCCGATGTAGACGATTCCAGCGGCAACAGTTGGTGAGGATTGGATACCTGCCGCCGTCGAATAGTTCCAGAGTATATCGCCAGTGTCGGCGTCAAGGGCGTAAAGTGCGTAGTCAGTCGAGCCGACATACACCACTCCATCCGCGACAGCAGGGGAGGACTCGATGCCATTGCCGGTGGTGTAACTCCACAACAGAGCGCCAGTCCTGGCTTCAAAAGCATACAGGCTTGCATCCCGCGAGCCGATATAGACGACATCATCAACGACTGTTGGTGTCGAGTAAATAGCGCCCCCCGTCGTGTAGCTCCAGATCTCCGCGCCAGTCCTGGCGTCAAGAGCATACAGGGTATGGTCCTTCGAGCCAATATAGACAATCCCACCAGCAACCACTGGTGAGGACTCTATGGCATCTCCGGTCGTATAGGTCCAGGCCTTTTTCAAGCTGGGTACATTTGCTGGATATATTACCTGACTGGCAGGAGTATTCTGTGTCATCATGATCTCCTTCGGTTTTGACGTTGTTGCCAATGTTTTTTTCTACGATTCGCAAGTGGCATCTTATCTATTTTAGCATCTGGTTCCTAGATAGAGAGGCAATCATCAGGCCGCAGACTACGAGGCTGGCGGTATGAGTGGAAGAGCAAACCCCCAATCAAGCAATGCGCGTGCATCAACAAAGCGCTGGTTTGCATCCGGCTCATGCAACAACGCTCCAAGGAGGTGATGTCCCCCATTGGTTGCTGCGAACACCAGGCAATAGCCTGCCTCCACGGTATACCCGGTCTTGATGCCAGTTGCTCCTGGATAGGTACTGAGCAAGGTATTGATGGAATCCCAGGCATAAGCGTGATGAACTGTACTGGCGGGAAGGACAAAGTGTTGCAGTTCAACGATTTGCGCAAAGAACGGATTGGCCATGGCAGAGCGTGCAAGATGCACTAAGTCTGCGGCGCTCATGTACTGGTTGGGGTCAGGTCGACCTTGAGGCGTCAGGTATGTGAGGCCATCAGGATTGATGTAGTGGGTTTGGGTGAGATGGAGTCGACGTGCAAACAGGTTCATCGTCTGGACAAACTTGCTCGTCGTTCCCCCGACGGCATCTGCAATGGCAACAGCGGCATCGTCACCCGAAGGCAGCATGAGCCCATAGAGCAGGTCCTTCAAGCTGATCTGGTCACCAACAACCAGGTTTGCAGTGCTGCCGTTGTGTGCCTGGACCTCCTTGATGGCATCTTGCCGGATCGTCACGAGTTGACTGAGATCAGCGGTTTGAATGGCGATGAGAGCGGTCATGATTTTGGTGGTACTGGCCATAGGCAATCGTTGCTCACCCCGAACATCGACCAGAACATGACCGGTGTCGGTGTCAAGTAAATAAGCAGCCTGAGCACTCGTCGACGGTGGCGTACCTCTCACCGTGAGAATAGGGGTGGGAGATGGGGTAGGAGGCGGTACGATTTCTTGCAGCAGTCGCGTTCCAAAGGGGGTAAAAGCAAGCACGGGAGCCGCCAGCGCAAGCTCGATTGCCAGGAAAAATAAGATGGAAGCAAGAATACGGCGTTTCATGAGTATTGTCCTTCAGCAACAATCTACCAATATGGTTTCTCCTTATCTATCAATAGAACGGCTCTTGCTATCAAATGGTAAAAGGTCTTTTGTTTAGCGGGTAATAGTCATGGTGCCTGCCTGAAGATAGGCCCTGTCGCTAACGACTGGGAGCGACGTCATGGCCGACGTCGCTCCCAGGGTATTTCAGGAGAAAAGTATATATGACAGAATTCTTTCATGTTACCGGTCTATATCTCCAATCGGAAGCAGAGCATATTGACATTCCCATTGTAAAGCGCTAGACTCTCAGCAGTACTTTGACAACTCAAGAGTGTTTGGGCGTTCCGCGATAAATCGTTCTCGCGGGTAAAAGCACTCACGTACCAATTGCCAGGTGCCACGAGACGTACCACTCGTGGGAGATTTCGATCTCCGCACAAACACCCAGGAGCTACACGCGGGGCGTGTGCTCTTGCAGCCGCAGGGCTGGCCTGTCTGGTTAGAGGACAGGTGCCACGGGAGCCTTGTGCTCGGCCCGTGGATGGGCTGCCTGATTCAGCCCCCGAACTGTGAAGCGTTGATCTCAAAGGCGAAAGCAACTGCGAGGGAGCCGATCAGAACCCCCCTGCATTTATGCGGGGGAGAAGTCAGCTCGCGGACTCTTGATCCTCTTCAATGCTGACGCTCCCAGCCCGAGTATGCTCGATGTGATCAGCGATCTCGGTGAGGGCGCTGAGGCGCTGCTCAAGCTCGCTGGCACGCCCGTGCAGAGCGTGCAATTCGTTCGCTAGCTCGTGATACTGGCCGTTGAGCACAAGCGGCGTTTCCTCGCGCACAGCGGGCAGTGTCTCCTTCGTCGCCGGCATCTTCGCGGCGGCCGCGCCGGTTGGCTGTTTCAGCGGCTGTGTCGTTTTAGCGGTAGCTGATGGAGATGGGGCCGCAGCCCGCTTCTCGCCCATGGCCAGGAATACAGCACCTACAATGGCCAGCAGTCCGAGAGCCAGCAGACCCCCGATTATCAACAGGTTCATATTATTACTCCTTTCGCTGCAGGAGCATCATGCATGAGCTGCACGATGCCCCTGGAGAGCTAGTGGATATGGATCGTTACGCTCACGCTCATACCAGGCATAATGGTCTTGCCACTGGTTGCGTCGAGCGAGATCACTACAGGGATGCGCTGCCCCACTTTGGTGAAATTGCTGCTCGCGTTGTCCTGGGTTGGGAGTAGCGAGAACTGACCGGCGGTCGCCATGACGATGCGCTGTACCTTTCCGGTGAAACTGGTACCGCTGTAGGCATCGATGTGGACATCGACATCCTGACCGACCTTCACGTTATCAATGGCGCCCTCGTCCACGTAAGCGGTCACATTGACTGACTTCAGATCGGTGAGCTGGACGACGGTCAGGCCGGGGACAACGTTCTGGCCTTGTACCGCTGTTGTCTGCAGGATGGTCCCGTTGATGGGGCTGGTGAGGTCCACCGTAGCGGGGCTTTTCGCGCTCGCGCCAGTTGCGGTGATCGTACCGATGGTCTGATCCTGGGTCACAGTATCGCCCTGCTTCACGCTCAGGTTGGTAAGTTGACCGCTGGCGGGCGCGCTCACGCTGACGATCTGCCCGCTGACTTGCGCGTCATCGGTGCTATAGTAGGTGTAGTTGTTGTAAATCCAGTAGCCAATGCCAGCTCCAATCGCGGCAAGGGCGAGAAAAATCAGGACTGGAACTAAAATCAAGCGGCGCATGATATGTTTCTCCTTTGTTGATAACTCGTTGTGAGACGGAATATCCAATCATTTTTCTATGGTTGTGGAAGACTGCTGTTGAGCGGAATGTGCCACTTATCCAACAAGCGCGGGTTCCTTTGGCGCGCTCTCCCCAGCGTCACTCTCCGGTGACTCCTGGGAAGGCACAGAACGGCGTTTCTCTTTGACAAAGAGGGTGGCGACAACCGCCAGGGCGATCAATGCGATCACCACGAAAAAGGCGTCTTGTAGGGCCAGCAGGTAGCCTTGCCGTTGGAGGAAGCGCGCGATCAATTGCAAGGCGGCTGATCTGGCCGACTGGGCATCCGCGCCATGCAGCAGGAACAATCCTTGCAGGCGCGGGAGCAGCTGCCCAAGCGGCGAACTGGCCGTCACCTGTTCGTCCAGGTGGGTAAAGTGCACTTTGGTCTGCGTCTGCACGTAGGTTGCCAGCAGAGCCACGCCCATCGATGCGGCGACCGAGCGGGTCACTGTCGTGATCGTCGAGGCATCGGCGACCTGTTGTGCCTCACTAACGTCGGCCAGCGCCGCAACAACCAGCGGCTGTCCCGTCAGGCCAAGGGAGAGGCCGAGCAGCACAAGGAGCAGTTGCAGCCACCAGAATGGCGAGTTCAAGGTGATGAATGTCAGCTGCCAGGTGGCAAACCCCAGCAGCAGCAGGCCGGGAATCACCACCGCCTTTACGCCGATGCGGTCCACCAGGCGCCCACCGACGACCACGCTCACCATGGCGGCCAGCGCCTGTGGCAGCAGGATCAGGCCGGCCTGGAAAGCGCTCTGACCTCGCAGGACCTGGAGGTAGATGGGGATCAGAAAGAACGAGCCGAAAAGGCCGAAGATCACGAAGACCAGGGCAATATTGCCGGCGGCGAAGGAGCGGTTGGTGAAGAGACGCAGGTCAAGCAGCGGCTTCCCACCTCGATTGACCGTGGTGATCTCGATGGCTATAAAGGCGATCAACGAGAGCGCCCCGCTGAACAGGAAGCCGAGCACCTTCACCGATCCCCAGCCAGCAGTCGTCGTTTCCGAGAACGCGTAGAGCAGCGCAGCCAGACCGTAGGCTGCAGTGATGAAGCCCGGCAGGTCGAAACGACTGCGTTCCGGTGCGCGAGCCTCGCGTAAGAACAGGGTGGCAAGGATCACGGCGACAATACCAATGGGAATGTTGATGAAAAAGATCAACTGCCAGCTGGCAAAGGTGACAATGTAGCCGCCGAGAATGGGACCCAGCGCGGGAGCCAGCAGCGTCGGGATGCCCAGGGTCCCCAGGGCCAGACCACGCTCCCCTGGCGCGAATTCCCGGAAGAGCATGGTGAAAGAGAGTGGGAGCAAGACGGCCCCACCTAGACCTTGCACCACGCGGAACAAGATCAGCATGGGCAAACTCCATGAAAGACCACAGAGCAGCGAGCCGAGCGTAAAGGCGATGAGCGAAAGGATGAAGGAACGTTTGATCCCAACGTTATTCGCCAGGTAGGATGCCGTTGGCGTCATCGCGCCCTGTGTCAGCAGGTAGGCAGTAACAACCCACTGGACACTGTGAATGTCGGCACCAAAGGCGTTTTGCAGGCGCGGAATGGCGATGTTGACGACAGTTTGATCCAGGACGCTCATAAACGCTCCCAGGATCACGACTATCGCAACGAGCCACTTGTACGATAGTCCCTGCCGGGCCACCTGTGCATTGACTTGCATGGGTGAGCCTCCTTTCTACAGCTTTGCCTCCGGGGGATCGGTCATGATCCCCTCGATGACAAAATCAGCAATCATTTCTCGTGCGCGTTTCAGCGCGTCAGGCGATGAAAGATCTTCTTCGAAGGCTATTTCTAACATGGGAGTGAAGGTCAGGTAAGACAGGCAGGTAGAATAGGCGATAGTTAACATCATATACGGGTCCGTTCCTGGTCGGATCAATCCTGCTTCCTGAGCCTTCCCCAGTAATCGCCTGAACAGTTGTACGTCGTCCGAACTGAACTGGGATGCGATCTTTCTCATAGTCTGCCAGCCCTCCGCCCCTTCCCACGCTAACATGCGCAACATATGCGGATGCTCAACCAGAAAGTCGAAAATCAATTGCATGACAGTTCTCAAAAATGTCCTGAACTTGCTTGCATCAGAAGTAAGACGCTCATCAGCCAGCAGCGGCTCAAGTATCCTGGCTTGAAGCACGCTTGCCTGTTGGTCAATACGCTTGAGGACCGCTGAATAGAGTCCAAGCTTATCGTCGTAGTAGTGAAAGATCAGGCTCTTGTTATAGCCTGCTACCTCCGCGATAGCGTCGATCCTTGCTCCATCAAAACCGTGCTCTGCAAACACCTCTTCTGCCGCGTTGAGAATCGCCTCACGAGCACCTCCCGCGTCATGTGCCCGCCCTCGTCTACTTCCAGGTTCAGACATTTTTTCTTTGCTCCTTTTCTGCTAATCTAACCAGTTAGTTAATTAAACAACTAGTTAGTTTATAATCAGAGAAAGTAAAATTGTCAAGCCTAAAATGGCTCAAATTTTTGCACCAGGGCAAGGTGCCATGAGCTGGCTTCATTCATCAGGGACCTCCTCTTGCCTTCATCTTCAAACAGAAGGAGCATGATGTTGACAATACCAAGCATGTTATGTCAAATTGCCGCACCTCTATCGACTTTTGCATAATGTTGCATTCGTCACCTTCCCCCTTGACAAACTAATGATATTAGTTTAATATACTAATGTGATTAGTGAGAATACTAGATCAATTAGTAGAGAGGATATATCAAACCATGAAAGTTACAGCTTCCAGCAACCATCTTTTTCAACTGACCCACCTGGGCGCCATCAACTGCTACCTGGTACGCGAGGACGATGGCTTTACGTTGATCGACACAGGCTGGCCTGGCAGCCAGGCGCAGCCGATTATGCAGGAGGCACACAAACTGGGTCTCCCGATTGTACGCATCGTGCTGACCCACGCCCACATCGATCATGTTGGCTCACTGGACGCGCTGCATGATGCGCTGCCCAATGCCCAGGTAGCTATCAGCGAGCGAGACGCGCGTTTTCTGTCCGGCGACAAGAGCCTGGACCCCTCCGAGCCGCAGGTGCCCCTGCGCGGCGGCTATACTGTCTGCAAAACGAAGCCGGCGCTCCTGCTACACGAAGGAGATCGCATCGGCTCACTCGAAGTGATTGCCACGCCAGGACACACACCAGGCCATATCGCTTTTCTTGATACCAGGGACCGCGCAGTGTTCGCTGGCGATGCCTTCCAGACTCTAGGCGGCGTTGCCGTTGCAGGCACCTTCAAACCCCTCTTCCCCCTGCCGGCGCTGGCTACCTGGCATAAGGGCTTAGCCCTGGAGAGTGCGCGCAAATTGCTGGCGCTCCAGCCCTCTGCGCTGGACGTAGGACATGGTCGTATGCTCAGCCATCCCCAGGAGGCCATAGAGCGCGCCATCCGCGTCATGGAACAGTCCCTGGCGAAAGAGGAAAGGAAGCAGTCGCATGTCGCATAGGGCGGGACTGGATCAGGCGAGCGTCGTGGAGGCAGCCGTAAAGCTGATAGACGAGGAGGGCATCGAACAGCTCTCTCTGGGCCGCCTTGCCGAGCGTTTAGGCGTACGCACGCCCTCCCTGTACAATCACGTCGCGGGACTGCCTGGACTCAAGCACGACCTGACGCTGTACTGCTTGCACGATTTGCTTGACCTCATCCTGCGCTCGACCGTCGGTAAATCACGTGCAGAGGCCATTTTCGCGCTCGCCAATGCCTACCGGGCTTATGCCCGGGAAGCACCCGGGCGCTATGCCCTCACGGTGCAAGCACCCGATCCCGGAGATCAAGAGGTGCAGGCTCTCGCGCAACAGCTTGTGGATGTTGTCCGGGCCGTGCTTGCGCCGTACAGACTCAGCGAGGAAGTCGCTATTCACGCCATTCGCGGCCTGCGCAGCATTGTTCATGGCTTTATCTCACTGGAAGTGGCGGGCGGCTTCGCTATGCCAGTCGACCTGGACGCAAGTTTCCACTGGCTTATCAACCTGTTTATCTCTGGTCTGAGCCAGCCGACTGTGACAGGCGAGAAGGAGCGTATTGCAACGGAGAATGAGACGACGTCGCTTGCATGAATATGAATTGTTGTGCAGGAAAGCAGATACTGTAGAAAGGAGTTTTAGATATGGTTCTCATGATGATCAAAAACGCGAACCTGGCGTTGAGCTTTTTCCTGGAACTGGGGGTCCTGGCTGCACTGGGGTACTGGGGTTTCCAGACCGGGCCGGGAACGATCGCCAGAATCGCTCTCGGCATCGGTGCTCCAGCAGTGGCTGTGCTGGTGTGGGGTCTGTTCGGAGCGCCGAAGGCTGTGTGGCACCTGGACGGTCCCTGGCGCTTGATCTTGGAAGTAGTCTTCTTCGGCTCAGCCGCTGTGGCCCTTTTCGCCGCTGGCCAGCGCGTATTGGGCGTGGCGTTCGCGCTGGTCTTTGTCCTCAACAGCGTGCTGACCTATGTGTTGGGACAGTAACAAAACACGTAATGACTCCCCATGAGTAAAAACAAGTGACCTTTTGCTGCGGGAAACGTTTGAGCATCCTTAGCAGGCGAGCGGCAACGTAAACCAGAAGGTTGAGCCCGCACCGAGGCGACTGTCTACTCCTACACGCCCACCATGCAACTCGATGATGGTCCGACACACGTGGAGACCCAGACCAAGCCCGCCTCCAGACCCGCCTCGCACTTCCGTACCTGGCATGCGATAGAAGCGCTCCCAGATCCGCTCGTGTTCCGCTGCAGGTAGTCCCGGTCCCTCATCGCGTACCGAGACCCGAGCAATATGCCCATCCGTGTGCAGACGGACCTCGACGGGCCGACCTGTCGACGAGTAGTTGAGCGCATTCGTCAGGTAGTTTGTGACCACTTGCACGAGACGGTCGGCATCGGCAAAGACGGGCATGTCTATGCCCGCAGGGGTTTCCAGGTGAATGGCTCGCGCAGTTGCTATTTGACGCTGGTCTTCGACCGCCTCCTGGACAATGCTCACCAGATTACATGGCTTCTTCAGCAATCGCAGCGTCTGCGCCTGGATACGCGAGGTATCCAGGAGGTCGTTGACCAGGCGGTCCTGGATACTGATCTGGCTCCTGGCCCGCTCCAGCAGTGCATGGACAGGAGCAAATCTTCTCATCTCGTCGGGGAGGAGCGCCTCTGCGGAAATGAGGCGTTTAACCTTGCGTTCCGCTAACTGTAGACTCCCTCGCATGATGGTCAAGGGGGTTTTCAGCTCATGACAGATGATGCTGAGGAACTCTTCCATGCGGCGGTTCGCTTCACGCAGAGCAAGCGCGTTCGCTTGCGACTCAGCACGTTCCCGCAGGAGTTGCGCCCGTGCATAGATCAGTGCTGCCAGCCCCGCAATGGTGTGTGTTAGGGTGATCTCATGCGTGGTATAGGTATGCTCTCGACTGCCGTCATCTACACACACCACGCCAATCAGGCGTTTTTCGACACAGATGGGGGCCACCAGAACCATCCGTACATAATAGGGAAGGACAGCGGTGTGAAACGGCAAGGTCATCCCCTCAAGGATGAGAACCTCGTCGTCTTTGAGATGTGAGAGGAGTCCGCTTTCCAGATGATCTGCCAGTAAAGGAGCAGCCATCAACCGTTCATGCCACTGCTGCTCCTCTTGAGGCGTAAACCCGACGGAGGCGATAGGACGCACGAGCTCCTCTTCTGGTTCTACTGCGAGCATGACCACATGCACGCTTTCGACCACGCTTCGGGTCAGTTCGACTATACGCTGCCCCACCCGTTCTTCGTCGCTGGGAGAAGTCGTTGCTTCATCCCACCGGAGGCGCTCTGGAAACTGGATCAGCACTTCTGCCATCGCGAGCAATGCACGGAGTGCTTCGGATGTTCGCTGCTCGAGCCGGCGGCGCTCGGTCACATCTCGATAGATGAGCACAGCCCGCTCGATAGCGCCTGCTTGGCTACGTATGGGAGCTCCACTCATGTTGAGGACTACCTGACGCGCATCAGGTGTCTGCACCAACACGTCGCTGGCTCGCGTGCCCGTGAGGAACTCACCGGTGAGCACACGAGCCAGCGGGCGTCGCTTCTCTGGGAGTAACTGCCCCTGCTCATTCCGTTGTGCCGCCTGGAGCAGCAGTTCCTGCCTCAGATGCGCTTCATCTTGCGGTGGCGAGGCACCCAGTCCAAAGATGTGATGGGCCGCTGCATTAGTATGGAGCACCTGCCCCTGCTTGTTATAGACAACCACCCCATCGCTCATAGACTCAAACATTGCTTCGAGCTGATTGGCGCGCAGAACCGCTTCGCGTTCAGCCACCAGTGCTCGTACACGCGCAATCTCACGTTGATTGGTGAGGAGAGCGATGATGATGCCTGCACCGGCAAACGTCAGCAGTTGAAGCATGCCACTCCACCCGTAGGCGCCGAGTGTTCCAAAAGGTGGGATATACAAGTAATCGAGAACCAGCAGGCTCAAGAGCATGGCAAAGATGGCTGGACCAACGCCCCACACCAGGGCCACCAGCACGACAGCAAACAGGAGCGGAACGCCGGGAAATGAGAAGGGTAGCAAGAGTTGTGTCTCCACCACTCCCACACCGAGACCGAGAGCTACCAACAGGAGGCCAACCAGATAGCCGACCAGCGGATGACGCCAGCGCGGAAGTTGAGCCACGGCGTTGGTGTGCCAGTCGACGAGGCGCCGAACATATGTCCGAAAACGTTTTTGAAAACGTCCTTGACGTTGCATAGATAGCATCTGTTTCTCCCAATCGTTCGTGTTCACAATGAGTCTGTTTCGTTTCCTCATTCCAGGAGGGCGAAGAGATAGCTGTCTCTTCCTTCTCCCTGTTATTAGTGAGCATAAGCTATTGGTATGAATTACCCCTGTGACCAGGCTGAATGGAGTCTGAGAAGCTCTCAAGCATAAACGCTCTCAGCCCTGTCTCAGACTTTCCACAGGATTGACTTATATCGAGATGATAAGCTTGCATTGGAGGGTTGTACTGATTTTAGATGTTCGAGGACTCATTATGCTAAGAAAGGGGGGAGCAGATGCAGCATGAACTTCCGATCCTGATCAATTTTACTGTAGCTCTCCTGGCTGCCTTTACGGGTGGGCTTCTTGCTCGCCGCCTGAAGCTGCCATCTATGGTGGGATATATGCTGGCCGGTGTCGCTATCGGCCCCTTCACGCCTGGCTTCAGCGGTGATCTCTCCACGATCCAGCAGCTCGCCGAACTCGGCGTGATTTTTCTCCTGTTTGATGTCGGCCTGCATTTCTCGCTACGCGACCTGTGGGCAGTCCGTGCTACGGTCATTCCTGGAGCGCTCATCCAGATAGTCGTGATCACCGGACTCGGCCTTTTGCTGGCTCACCTGTGGGGATGGTCGCTAGCTACTGGCATCCTGCTAGGTCTGGCTCTCACCATTGCCAGCACCGTGGTCATGATCCGCAATTTGATGGATCAAGGGCTGCTCAATACCTCACACGGTCGAGTCGCTGTCGGCTGGCTGGTGCTGGAAGACCTGGTAGCCGTCCTCATTCTTGTGCTGCTCCCTACACTCTCTACGAAAACGCAGGAGCCGCTCTGGCAAACGGCTGGACTGGCCCTGCTGAAAGCCGGGATATTTGCCGCTCTGATGTTGGTTGCCGGAACGCGCATCATTCCCTGGTTCCTACGGCGTCTGGCATACATGCGTTCTCGAGAACTCTTCATTATCGCGATTGTCGTAATCACGATAGGGACAGCGATTGGCGCCTCATCTGTCTTTGGTGTTTCCCTGGCACTTGGCGCCTTCCTGGCAGGAGTAGTGGTAAGCGAATCGGCACTCAGCCACCAGGTAGGGGCTGAGATGGTCCCATTCCGGGAAACGTTTGCTGTCCTGTTCTTCGTATCGGTGGGAATGCTGGTCAATCCCTTGTATTTGCTCGCCCATGCGGGGGAGGTGCTCTTGCTCGTCGTGGTCATCGTCCCAGGCAAATTTCTAATCACTGTCCTGCAAGGGTTGATCCTTCCTCTACCGGCGCGTACTACGCTCATCCTTGCTACGGGCCGCAGTCAGATTGGGGAATTCTCCTTTATTCTTGGCACGGCAGGTATCGCCCTGGGGTTGTTCAAGGAGGAGCAGTATTCGCTGCTGCTGGCAGGCGCGCTGCTTTC
>MNIY01000211.1:3593-11961 GCA_001919995.1 Ktedonobacter sp. 13_1_20CM_4_53_11 | reverse complement strand
TTTTCACCGGAAGGTAAGAAGCTCACAGCCAGAATTATGTACATAGATGCCGGCACCGCTCTGACGGGCATCTACGATCTTAGGCCCGATGCGCGGACAGTTCTGAAGCAGAACCCAGGCCAGGTGGAGCCGCTATCCACGGTCGCCTACGCCGGAAAAACGAATCCCAAAATTCTGATCATTGGGTCCGGCGGAGGCGATGAAGTACTTGCGGGACTGCAGGCAGGTGCCAGCTCAATTACCGCAATTGAGATCAATCCGATCATTAGCGACATCGTTGCCAAGCGGATGAACGACTTCTGGGGAAACCTTTACCACCAGCCTGAGGTACGTCTGGTCACGGACGAGGGGCGCAGCTTTGTCCGGCGCTCGACGGAAAAGTACGACGCGATCATTTCGGTCAATACCATCAGCAATGCGGCGATGGCATCTGGGGCTTTGAGTCTGTCTGAAAATTACGTATTGACTCGCGAAGCGTTCCGGGACTACCTCGACCACCTCACGCCTGAAGGTGTCATCTTTTTCAGCCGACCGGAGTTTCAGATTCCCCGCCTGGTTTCGACCGCGCGCGAGGTGTTTGCGGAGCAGGGACTAGGCTCGATCAACGACCACGTGCTTGCATTCAGCAATTTCAAGCGCCGCAACCCAACGCCAAGCCGCTTCCGTTTCCTTGCCGGATTGCTGCTGAAGAAAAGCACGTTTCGCCCCGAAGAGCTGGCTCAAATTCGCGGAATTTTGAATGCCGGAGCTGGCCCGGAAGAAGATTCGGCCAGGGTCAAGATTCTGTTCGCGCCAGATCAAAGCCAGCCGGACAGTCTCTGTGCGCGGATCGCCGGTGCGGCGCAACTGGAGGATGTGTTTCGAGCCAGTGACTCGCAACTGGCTCCAGCCACCGATGACAAGCCGTTTTTCAATCAGCACACGCGATGGTCCCGAATCCGGTGGAGCACCATCGTCGATTTGTTTTCGCAAAGTCAGCCCTCTGGCGCACGGTTGGCCCTTGAGGACCGGCCTATTGCGGAAGTCACGCTGCTGATTCTCCTAGGTCAGTCGGCTATCGTGGCGGGCCTGTGCATCCTTCTGCCGCTGGCATTGCTAGAGCGCCGGGGGCTTCGGATCGAAGGGCGGTGGGCCTGGATCAGCTACTTCGCCGCGCTGGGCCTTGGCTTCATCATGGTCGAAATTGCATTGCTGCAACGGTTCCTTTTGTTCCTGGGACAGCCAATCTATACCTACGCCGTGGTGCTGGCTGGGCTCCTGATATTTACCGGAATTGGGTCTTATACAGCCGGAAGATGGGCAGCCCCTGAACTTCCGGGGACGCTCAAACGCGTTCTTGTCGGCGC
This sequence comes from Ktedonobacter sp. 13_1_20CM_4_53_11, assembly GCA_001919995.1. The sequence continues at coordinate 10,615 of MNIY01000211.1, read as the reverse complement.
AATTATTTTAGTGCCCGTGGTGGCAGTAATCACTCCCGTAGTTTTCCACGCCGCCTTGGGGTTTGGCATCTTTTGGCGGATTGTGATTTCGTTGTTGCTCGTGGCTCCGCTCGGATTCGTGCTGGGCATGCCCTTCCCTCTCGGGCTGCGCCTGGCAATGCGGCGTTCGTCGGCTTTGGGATCATGGGCCTGGGGTGTCAATGGATTCTTCACCGTGATCGGCACCGTTTTGGCTTTGATGCTGGGCATGATGATCGGATTCAGGATGGTCTTGCTGCTGGCTTCCGCTTGTTACGTTGGTGGTCTTCTGGCCCTGGCGTGGCTTTCACACGGTCGGCCTGAAGGTGGCATGCTTGCCGTCTCCCATTCTCCGGCAGCGGACTGAATCAGCTGCATACGGAGTACTCGCCGGGTTTCTGCCGCCACCTTTCGCGGCAGTGCACATCCAGGCGGCTCTAGGGTGAAGTGACCTGTTCGTAGGCGGATCAGTAACGCATCTTTGAGATAGCGCCCGAGTCACGGGCTACACGGAAGTAATCTGCCACACTGAGTAGGCGGTTTCGTGGACCGCTGGGGCAGGCAATTCGATGATTGGGATAAATTGGGATAAAGGCTATGCACCGCACGCTCATCCAAAACTGCGAACTATTCGTAACGCAAGGCCACTATGGGGTCGACACGCGTCGCGCGTCGCGCCGGGATGTAACAGGCAGCCAGTGCGACAAACGTCAGCACAAGAGTCACAGCCGCAAACGTGACCGGGTCAAATGGGCTCACGCCAAAAAGGAGAGTGCCCATTAACCGGGTGAGCGTACATGCGATGACTATGCCTGTCGCTACCCCAGCTAGAACGAGCCTCGTTCCGTGGCTTAGCACGAGACTCAAGATGTTGCGTGGACGCGCTCCAAGCGCCATGCGAATGCCCATTTCGTTGATGCGCTGTGACACCAGATATGCCATGACGCCATATATGCCAACCCCGGCGATAATCAACGCCAACGCGGCAAGTCCGCTCAGCAGAGCAGCTTGCGTAACCGTCTGCGAAGCCTCGCGATCCATGATTTCGCTCATCGTCATCACGTGGTTGAGCGGCTCTTGAGGGTCGATGCCAGCGACCAAGCGCCGTAATTCTTCCTGAAATTGCAGAGGTTCACCGGTCGTACGCAGAACAAGAAATCGCGGCCACTCCCAAGTATCCCTTGACTGTGAATACGGACAGTAGACTTCGTAGCGCGTAGGCTCGTTGAGCCCAACCTCTTTGATATCGCGCGTCACCCCCACCACTTGAAGCCACGGCGAGTTGCCGTCCGCTCTTCCAAATTTCAATCGCTTTCCAATGGGATCCTGGTTGGGCCAAAAGTCCTGCGCCGCCTTTTGGTTGATGATGACCACCTGGGGCTGCTGTTCCCCGTCGCGACTGTCGAACAATCGACCGCGGATGAGCGGAATTTTCAATGTCTCCAGAAGTCCCGGCGTAATGACGCGATAAACCACTGTGGCAGGAGTCTCGTTCCATGTGCGCGAACCCTCTGGTGTGGCCTCTTCACGCAACCCGCCTTTCGAGGTCAACGGCATGCCGCCAGTAAGTCCTGCGCTCTGCACTCCAGGGAGCGTTCTGGTACCGTCGAGGACTCGTTCCAAAAATTGTGTCCGCTGCAGCCCATCCCGATATTTTGGTTCGGCCAAGTCGAAATCGAGGGTCAGCACGTGAGCTGGTTGAAATCCGGGGTCGACGCGCCGCAGATTCCAGAGGCTCTTCAGGACTAGCCCTGCGCAAACCAGGAGCACCAGCGAGAGTGCCATTTCTGCGGCAACGAATACGTCGCTCAACTTTTGTCGTGAGCCGGCGCTCCTGCGCCCACCTTCCCGCAGTGCCTGGTTTAGATCGACCTTTGCGGTCTGCCGCGCGGGCGCCAGACCAAACAGCGAGCCGCTTACGAGCGAAACGAGGACACTGAAGCCGAAGACCGGCAGGTTGAAGGTTAAAGAAGTTGTGTGCCGAAGATCTTCGGGTATCAGATGCTTCAGCAATGCGAAGCTGCTAATGGCGACGCTGGAGCCCAACACTCCACCTAGGACGGAAAGCAGCGCGCTCTCGGCTAGAAGCTGGCGAACGATACGACTGGTGGTCGCTCCAAGCGCCGCGCGCAAGACAATCTCACCCCGCCTGTTTACAGATCGAGAGAGCAACAGATTCGCCACGTTGGCGCATGCGATCAGCAGGATGAACCCGACCGCGGTCATCAACATGAAGAGTCCGCGCTTAGCATCATGAGTATTGCTCTCCTGCAGCGGTTCGGCGAAGAAGCGGCTTACCCCCTGCATGTCGTTTGGGTATTGTCGTATGTCTTGGTCGGCTAAGACGCGTAAGTCGGCGTTGACTTCGTCGAGAGAAATTCCGGACCGCAGCCTGCCAACAGCGATCAGATATCGCGCAGTGCGAGCGGCCAGTTCTTGCGAGGTAAATGCGCGAGGCACCCAGACCTGGACGGGGCCGATTTCCTTGTCGGGAAAAGAAAAACCAGGGCGCATCACGCCCTTGACTGTGTAAGGCTCGTCATTCAGGCGAATCGTCTGGCCAATAATTCGCTCACTTCCTGCGAATTCGCTTTGCCAAAGGGAAAAACTGAGCAACACAACGTGATTTGCGCCGGGCCGGTCCTCCTCTGGAAGAAATGTAGTTCCGATCAAGGGTTCTGCGCCCAGCAGCGCGAAAAGGTTGCAGGTCACCAGGGCGCCGGACAACTGTCTTGCGTCACCCGCGTCACGGCTGAAATTGAATCCTGTTTCGTTCACGGCCGCTACGTCTTCGAATACGCGATCCTGCGCCTTCAGGTCGAGATAGGTTGGCGGAGAAACACGGATTCGCGGATAGCCCAACTTGCCCAAGTCTTCAAAGAAGGAAACGAGACGCTGCGGGTCGCGATAGGGAAGCGAGCGGATCAACACGGCATCGACCACGCTGAAGATTGCTGTGGTCGCCCCGATGCCGAGGGTCAGCGTCAGTACAGCCACTGCGGTAAAAACGGGGCTCTTGCGCAGAATGCGAGCAGCGAAGCGCAAATCCTGCCAGCACGTCTCCAGGAAAGATTCCCAGCCTGCGGAGCGAACCTCTTCCTTCGTGACTTCGAGGCTGCCGCGCTCCAAACGTACGGCACGAAGCGCATCCTTACGGCTCATGCCCTCCTTCATCTTTTCCTCGGCTGCCATCTTGAGGAAGCCGTTTAGTTCCTCGTCCAATTCCTTGTTGACCTGCTCCTTTTGGAACAGCGACCGAAGTCCGTGAGATAGGCTTCGTAGCAGTGACATGGTCCCTCACTCCCTACGAAAATAGCCGCGTACCTCATTGAAACGATTGGCTCAGCAGCGAGCGGCTATTTTCATCCTTCGTTGCGGCTCTGAAAGAGCCATGAGTTACTCGTAATGCAACGCCACCATCGGATCAACGCGAGAGGCGCGGCAGGCTGGAACAAAACTTGCGATGAGCGCGACGCCAATTAGTAGCACGCCTGCTGCAGTGAACGTCAGGGGATCGTGCGGTTGCAGGCCAAAGAGAAGCGAACTTGCGCCGCGCGTAGCGGCAAGCGCGAGAGCCACGCCGACGGTAACGCCAAGAGCCAGGAGCACTACTGTTTGCTGCAGGATGAGGCCAACCACATTTCCTCGGTTTGCGCCGAGAGCCATCCGAATTCCGATTTCATTGCGGCGCATGCTCACAATGTAGGAAATCACTCCATAGAGTCCGATTACGGTGAGAAGCGCGGCCAGAGCGCCGAAGAATCCTGATAGCATCGCCATAATGCGTTCGCGTATCAGGCCGTTTTCAATATCCTTCTGGAACATTCGGAATTCCGCGCGGATATCAGGATTGACCTGGCTAATCTTTTCTCGCAGGGCGGGAATCACGGTCGCAGGCGATGACGAGGAGCGGATGAAAACGCTCATCCAGGTTTGGCCGGCTGGAAATTGCGATGCCACACCGAAACTCTCCGGCGGTATCTCCTCCCGCAATGTCGCGTACTTCGCGCCCTTCACGATACCGACGATTTGATACACCTCCGATGGATAATTCGGCTCGGCGGCTGTTCGCATCGTCATGCCAATTGGATTCGCGCCTCCGAGATACTTTCGGACAAAAGCTTCATTGACGACAGCCACGCGCGGAGCCGTCGGTGTATCCAGGTCATTAAAGTCGCGCCCGGCAAGCAGTGGGACTCGCATGGTCTGGAAATATCCGGGACTCACCCACGTGAATTTGGACCAGGTGTCCAGGTCTCTGACGTGGATGCCCAGTGTCCAACTGCTGCCGTCGAGCGGTACGTGCGTGGAAGTGGCTGCAGATTCCACCTGCGGAATGGAACGAATCTGCTCGAGCAAGTCGTCCGCAAGATGTTGGTACTGCGCCACATTGGGCAAACGTAGGGATTCCAGGTTGATGAAAGCAAAAAGGATGTTTTTTTCCTGGAATCCCGGATCGAGAGTGGCGAGATTTCGGAAGCTACGAACAAATAGCAGAGCGCCAACGAGCAGCACCAAGGAAACGGCGATTTGCAGAACCACGAGAATGCGCTGGAAGGAAAAGCGTTCGCGCCCGGCGGTCATCCCTCGGCTTCCCGATTTCAGCGCGTCGACAGGTTGGGATCGAGAAGATCGAAGTGTCGGCACAAGAGCGAAGGCCATGCAGGTTGTCATCACGACCGCTGCCGTGAAGCCCAATACGCGCCAGTCCAGATCGAGATTGAGTTTCAGAAGGTTGCGTTGGGTGCTCAACAACCAGAGGATGGTTCTGCTGAAGGCGTTCGCGAACAAAATGCCCAAAACTCCCCCGCTTGTTGCCAAAACCCAGCCTTCGCTGAGTAATTCAACGATTAAACGCCAGCGCGGCGCTCCCAGCGCCAACCTTACCGCGATTTCGCGCTCGCGTCTGCCAGCGCGCACCAGCATCAAGTTGGCGAGATTCGCACAAGCGATCAGCAACACGAGTCCGGTGATCCCGAGCAACAACCACAATGACGCATCGTATTTCTCTCGCAGGCCGCTCACCCCCGTTCCGCCCGGATAAGCTGCCAGTCGAAACGCTCGATACGTCTCCTGTGACTTTGCGTTATATCCGTCCGGGACGGTTGCCTCGAATAGACCGGGGCTAATGGCATCGAGTTGCGCGGAGGCGCGCTCGATGCTCCAGCCTGGTTTGAGACGCCCCATCACGGTAAGCCAAAAGAGTTCGCGCCGGGTTAAGACTGGTGAGTTGTGAAAAGCGGGAACGGAGCAAAATGGCACCGCAAGATCGAAGTTCGTACCTACGTCCAAGCCGAGGAAGCGAGGCGGCGTCACGCCGAGAACTTCGACGGGTTGGCCATCAATGAGAAGCTTGCTTCCGACTGCGGAGTCTTGGCCGCCAAACTCGCTCTGCCAAAACGCGTAGCTGATCACCGCACCCGGGAACCCACAGCCGGGGTAGTCGTCTTCCTCAGTGAACAGACGTCCGCGATACGGTGACACACCGAGTGTGGTGAACGTGGCGCCGCTGACGAAGAGGCCGCGAGCGTGCTTCGTTTGCGCACCTTGCCCAAGTGGGACATCATCGTTGCCGGTCCAGGCAAAAACGCCGGAAAAGGCTTCCTGACGGGACCGAATTTGCTCGAAAAGCGGGTAAGTGAGGTCGGAACTTGTTCTGCTAACGCCAAATCCGTGATTTCCGCCGCGAACTTGAATTTGGCCCAACTCTTCGGGCCTCGGAACAGGCAAGGTTCTCAACCGAACCGCATCCAGCAATTGGAAGATCGCGGTGTTAGCCCCGATACCGAGAGCAAGCGTCAGCACAACTACAGCGGTGAATCCGGGCGACTTATACAGTGTTCGAAGTGCGAAGCGGAGATCGTGCCAGCACGTCTCCAGAAAGGACTCCCAGCCGGCAGAGCGAACGATTTCCTTCGTAATTTCGAGAGTGCCCTGCTCAAGCCGAACCGCGCGACGAGCTTCCCTGTGGCTCAAGCCATCCTTCACCTTTTCGGCGGCTGCCATCTCCAAGTAAGCCCGCATTTCCTCGTTCAGTTCCCTGTCCACCTGCTCCTTCTGGAACAGTGATCGAAGCCCGCTTGTGATGTTCCGCAACAAGGACATGCCTAGCTTCCTATTCGTAACGCAAGGCGACCATTGGATCGATCTTCGTCGCGCGGCGCGCAGGCAAATAGGTCGCCGCCGCACCGATAGCAACGAGGATCAGAGGTGTGGCGAGCAAGGTCACAGCATCGATAGGTTGCACGCCGAACAAGAGGCTCGCGACTAGTCGCATCGATAATAGGATCGCCCCAATTCCGGCCGCTGACCCCGCCATTACCAGCACTAGGGAACTCTTGAGCAACATGGAAAGGACTTTGTGCCGTTGAGCGCCAAGAGCCATACGCACTCCAATCTCGGCAGTGCGTCGGGACACCTGATGGGCAGTCAGTCCGTACAAGCCCAAGCAGACCAGGATTGCTGCCGACAACCCAATGAAACCGGATAGTTCAGCTAACATGCGGTCCTGCGCAATCGTTGCATCCACAAGCTGCTCCTGAGTGCCAAATCCTTCGAACCGCAAATACGGGCTCTCCGCACGCGCCACGTCCCATAGGAGGTCAGCCATCCGCTGAGGATCACCAGTTGTTCGTATCTCGAAATTGGCTCCTTCGAAGGGACCAGGAGTTTGCAAGGCTGGCAGGTAAATGATGCGGGGCGACGCTTCCTTTAGGCTTCTATATTTCGTATTCCGCACTAGCCCAACTACAACCAAAGGCACCGGGAAATCGCTGCTCTCCACTTGAAATGTGCGCCCTACCGGATCTGTCGTCGGGAAGTAGAAGTGAGCCATGGCCTCATTCACGATCGCGACTTTTGGTGCCTTTTCATCGTCCTGCGCCGCGAAGTCGCGGCCATGCATGATACGTATGCCCATGGTTCGAAAAAAACTCCGGGAAACGACTAGGAAGATGCACTCACGATCGGTGCCTCGCTGAACTGGGATGCCGGGCACATTTTTT
>MNIY01000211.1:0-3528 GCA_001919995.1 Ktedonobacter sp. 13_1_20CM_4_53_11 | reverse complement strand
TCGACATCGCAACCGAGGCTACGCCTGGGGTCGTCGCGAACCGCTGCAGCACCCTGCCAAAGAGCCGCACATGATCGGCACTTTTGGGAGCTGCCGGGCTCACGCCAAGATGAACAAGAAGTACGTTCTGCGGATTGAACCCCGTGTCAACTCTGGCGAGGGCTTGCAGGCTCCGCGCAAACAACACTGCACCCGCCAGCAACACGCACGAGATCCCCACTTGCGCGGTCATAAGGAGCTTTCCGCGCCTCGCCGACTGCGGGCCGTGTGCACTCCGATAAGACCCAGCGAACATCGTAGTGAGGTCGGCCCGCGTGATGGCGAGAGCCGGGGCCATGCCAAACAACAGCACGACCGCAGTGGACATGAAAACTGTGAACGACAGCATTCGCCCGTTGAGTGAAAAAGGAAGTTGGTATGCGCCCATGGACAAGGAAAGAAAGCGCACCAGAAATCCCGAAGCAGCAGGCCCTAGCAACAGGCCAAGTGCGCTACCGGCCCCGGCCAACATGAAACTCTCAGTCAGCAGTTGTCTTAGCAAACGCGAACGGCTCGCGCCCAGGGACAGCCGTACTCCGACCTCCTGCTGGCGAGCTGATGCTCGCGCCAATAGAAGATTCCCGATGTTCAGGGCCACCATCAAGAACAACAACGCCGAGATGAGCATCAGCACGAGCAGCGGCCGCGTATACCGCCGTCGCAATTGGGTTAGTCCACCGCCGGCCGCCGTCAGTTCGACTCCCAACGGCCCCTCAAATTTCCATTCGAGACTTAACTGGCGCGTTAAAACCTGCACGTTGGCAAGTGCTTGGGCTTGCGAGATACCCGGCTTTCGTCTAGCGATCAGACGAAACATGAAAGCGACAGGATTCGTTGAAGGAGTCGCCGGAACCCAAACGTCCATCGGCTGTCCCGTGGCAACTCCCGTGAAATTCGGCGGACCTACACCCATAATCGTGCAGACATAGTCTGGTCCCAGTTGCAAGGTCTTGCCTAGCACTGAAGGATCGGCTCCAAAGGCCCGCTGCCAAAACCCATAACTGATGACAGCCCCGTTCGAGGTATCCCGGTCCTCGGCGGTAAGGACGCGGCCGATCACCGGCGAAACACCCAGCACCTCAAAATAATTGCCGGAGACCTGTGACACATGAACTACACCAAGATCAGCGCCATCAAAATGAGCACCGGCGGCCAAACGCCCCGCAGAAAGCAGCAAAACTCCTGAAAACACCCCGTTGCGGTCCCGGACGGACTCAAAGAACGGATAGCTAAGTGTTCCTCCTCCAGTGTGCGTCAGCTCCACGAGCTGCTCAGGGTCGCGAACGGGAAGCATTCTCAACAGAATTGTGTCGACCAAACTGAAAACCGCGGTGTTGGCCCCAATGCCGAGAGCCAGCGTGAGCACCGCGACAGCAGTGAAGCCGGGCGACTTGCGTAGGGTGCGTGCGGCGAAACGTAAGTCCTGCCAACACGTCTCCACGAAGGATTCCCAGCCGGCAGAGCGAACGACTTCCTTTGCAAGTTCAAGGCCGCCGTGCTCCAGGCGAACGGCGCGAAGGGCATCCTTGCGACTCATGCCTTGTTTCATCTTTTCCACCACTTCCATCTCCAAGTAGGCGCCCAGCTCCTCATTCAACTCCCGGTCGACCTGCTCCTTTCGGAAAAGGGAGCGAAGGCCACTCGTTATATTTCGCAGCAAGGACATGGCTCTTTACTCGTACCTCAAGGCAATCATAGGATCGACGCGCATCGCCCGCCTTGCGGGAATATAGCTTGCAAGCAGAGCCACGCCCGTAAGCAACACGGATACCGCGCCGAGCACGGCGGGATCAGTTGGGCGAACTCCGTAAAGCAAGCCACTGAGTAGTCGTGTGACACCTATTGAGCCCGCGATCCCAAGCAATATCCCCAGTAGGACCCAATTCATGCTCCCGCGTAACACCAGCCTCAGCACATCGTTGCTGCGTGCGCCCAGCGCCACGCGAATGCCTATCTCCTGAGTGCGCTGCGCTACAGAATAGTTTGCGACTCCTGCAATTCCCACTGCTGCTAAAACCAGCGCCAGCAACGCGAACCCCGACAGCAGTAGCATCGGGAAGCGCCGCGAACCGGTCGAATTGCGCACGATTTCCTCCATGATTTCTACCTCTGAAACGGGCCGGTCAGGTAAGACCTCGGCCAACGCCTTCTTGATAGGTACTGTGAATGCGTTGGGTTTGCCAATCGTGCGGACGACAATGCCCATCACCGGCCATCCCGCCTGGGTGTAAGGCCGGAAAAATTGACGCCGCACCGGCTCATCCAGTCCCCGGTAACGCACATCACCAACCACTCCCACCACCGTCAGGCGCGCACCGTTCGAGTCCCCGAGTCTGATGGCTCTGCCGACCGGGTCCTCCTTAGGCCAGAAAGTGTGAGCCATAGTCTCATTGATGACGATCACTCCGGCCGACCCGAGCGTATCCTGATGCGTGAACTCTCGCCCTTTCAGGAGCGGAATACCCATAGTTCGGAAATAGTTCGGGCAAGCGACGCTATAGCCTGCGCCCGGCAGGTGTCCTGGCTCGGCGGGAGGTTGACCTTCGATCTGAAAACCTCGCCCGGCATCTCCTTCGAAGGGCAGATGAGCAACAGCGCCGACGGACGCAATACCCGGCACGGCGCCCACATGCGACTCGAGGTCTTGGCAAAAGCGCGGGAGTCCAGGCGGGCCATTGTAGAGCTCTTCTTGCGGAACCGACATTTGCATCGTAAGCACATTTTTCGGGTTCAGCCCAGGATCGACGCCCAGTAGCCGTGCCATGCTTTCGATCATGAGCCCGGCACCGCACAGCAGAACCAGCGCCAAAGCCACTTCGGAGGCTACCAGTGCGTTGCGTAGCCGGCTCCGTCCTCCCTCCGTTGATCCGCGTCCGCCTTCTTTGAGAGGCTCGTTCACTTTGCCGCGCAGTGTATTGATAGCCGGCGCCAGACCAAACAGAACGCCCGCCAGGAGGCAAACGACCAAGGTAAATCCGAAGACGCGGCCGTCGACAGCGACGGACTCGATCTCGCGCAGCGGAAGGTTCAAGTGATCGAGCTGGAAGAAATGAAACAGCAGTCCATTACCCCAGGCCGTGAGAGGCAATGCGGCCGCCCCGCCCAATACTGCCAGCAGCAAGCTTTCCGTCAACAACTGACGCACCACGCGGAAGCCCGGAGCGCCAAGAGCACGACGAATCGCGAATTCCTTCTGGCGCGCTGCACCGCGGGCCAGCAGCAGGTTGGCGACGTTAGCGCAAGCAATGAGCAGCACAAATCCAACGGCTCCCATCAGAGCCGTCATCGCTGTTTTCAGGCTACCCATTTCGAACTCAGGCAGGGGCGTCACAGTTGCGCCCATCCCGGCATCTTCTGTTGGGTAATGTTGCACCAAGCGGCCAGCGATGGTTTCCATTTCTGTCCGCGCCTGAGCCACAGTCACGCCAGCCTTGAGGCGGGCGATAGCAATGAAACTGTTTTCGTCGCGGCCGTAGTCTGTTTTGTTAT
>MNIY01000092.1 GCA_001919995.1 Ktedonobacter sp. 13_1_20CM_4_53_11 | reverse complement strand
GGTGCTACGGAAGCCGGAATGGCCCCTGCAACCTGATGCCGTGCGGCCCATCGAACACCAAGCGTGGCGGCGATGAGCAATCCCGCCGTGAGAACGGACAACGCGGCCGAGCGCCCCAATGGCAACCGTGACTTCGGCGCATCAGTTTGAGGCGCCTCGATGGGGACGACGGGAATCGGCGAGTCGGCGGCGCGTGCGGAACCCTCCGGTATTGGCGTCGGCAGATTCGGTAGCAGTGCCCCCTCGGTGACCCGAGAGACCGAGGCGATCAGCCGATAGCCCCGGCTGCGTACGCCCGTAATGTACCGGGGCTCGCGGGAGTCATCGCCGAGCGCCTCGCGGAGCAGATTGACGCGCTTGTTTACCGTCTCCGGGCTGACCACAAGGCCGGGCCAAACCTGCGTCATCAAAGACTCGTTGCTGAGCACATTCGGCGCAGCGCGAACTAATGCCACGAGAAGTTGGAACGACAGATTGGGCAAGGCGATGTCGCTTCCCGCGCGAGTGACGCGTTGCTGCCCGACATCAAGGTACAGGTCGCCGACAATGAATGCGGCTGCAGTGGTTTCGAGCGAATGGTCTGAGACTGGATTCATCGTGAGGAGCAGAATTTCATAGAATTGTCGTAGCGGGCGGGCAACGTCTCCGCGTGGCAGCCGCGTCATGCATAGCCTTCGCCGCCACGGTCCCGGCCTTCCGGCGCCATGGCCACCCTGCGGGGCGCGGAACCGGGTTCCGGCCTCGAAATAGGCTGGAAGATTGCGCTTTGCTAGACAACATTGTAAAGAATGTCTCGAAGCATGGTTGTGCAGAATCGATAGGATTTTGCAGGGATTCCAGCGAGGAGGAATATGGCGAAGGCACTGAATGTGCGGGAGTGGGGCTCCCTTGGTTAGGCAGTTCGGTGGGACCCCAAAGTGGCCGTCAAACGCCACCAGTTGCTTGACGTGATTCAGAAGGCGTCGGACACCGGAATCCGTCGGATTCTTCAGCGACGATCGTCCGAGTGTCGGTAACGGTCTCCAAGGGCACCACAATTTCGGCGAGAGGGGGCCTCGCTGTGGACGTTGCCTGGGAGTGGATCTTCTTACGATCGTAACCGGCTGGCCAACTCACCTTCCACCTTCCCGGCGTGCTTGGTGTTGGTGCGGTAGGCAGCAATGGGCGCCCTGAAGGCTGAGGATCAAAGGATCGGAGGCGGCTGCTACGCCCGTAGAAGGAGCCGCCGCGGTCCCCGCTCTTGGCGGAGATTTCGCCGACGACATGAGTCTCAGGGGTCTGCTCGTGGCGCTTCGGCCCGCGTCATCGGGCGAGAGTGAGTAGAATCGTCCTGTGTGATTGGTCTGACTCAAGCGTCAGAACTACCCGTCCGAAGAACGAATTCGCTACCAATAAACGACTTTATGAATGTACTGTAAATACTTGATTAGACTGCCAGGAAGAGGACTCGAACCTCGCTACAAGAATCCTCTCGAAGCAAATCCTTATCGCGGTGGGATTTTTTGAGTTACCCAGAAAGTTACCCACGGCAATGGCGCGCTGGGGTGGGACCGCTTGGTATCTGTTGGGCTCGCATGAGCCGGCACCGTGGTCACCCGCTCCCAGCGTCAATTGACGCATCGGGCCGGTGTTGGCTGCCCCAACCTGTTACTCGTTCGAAAGCAAAGCCACCGTCGAAGAACGCTACAGCGGTCTCGCGAATGGCCGCTGTCAGCGAGCGGGGCGGCACCGCGGAGTTCGCCTCACGCCTCATCAGGCGGCGCGAGACCCTCCGCCGCCAAGTGTCGCAGAGCAGCCGCTCCATCGGCTCCACACTCGGCGTTCTTGCGCTCGCTCGATCCGCTGCTGATCCGGGCGATGGCGGGACGTATAGTAACCCCATAGCCAAACATCAACCGCTGTCGCGTACAATCCGTTTCTTCGCAGCCAGCATCTGCCCTCAAATTCCAAACCGGAGACTGCACAGATGCGCACCGCTTACGCGCTGCTCGCCGCGATCGCTCTGTTCCCCTTCTCGGTTTCCGCTGCACCTCCCGGGGACCTTCGCACACTGGCTCACCATGCCTATGAGTGGTACGACGAGGCCTATCCCGTCGCGGCCAGCAGTCTGGGGGATCACCGCTTCGACGCGCGCCTCACCGACTACCGAATGAGCGAGGTGGTTCGGCGCCGCCAGCACGTCAGCGACCTGCTCGTGCAAGTTCGCGAACTCCTAACCGACGGGTGGAGCAAGGACGACCGCATCGATCGCGTACTCTTTGAATCGCAACTCGCCTCGATGGACTTCTTCGGCCGGAGGCTCAATCCCGAGGCCTCGAATCCGCAGCTGTACGTCGACGAGTGTTCGATCTCGATCTTCACTCTGTTGCAGAAAGAGTATGCGCCTCATCGCACACGCGCGCTCGCGGCGATGAGCCGCCTCGAGCAGATGCCCGCGCTCCTCGAGACCGCGCGCACGAACCTGACGGAGCCGATCAAGCTCTATGCGTCGCTCGCGATCGAGTCTGCCCGCGGCGGCGATGACTTGTACACCGTGAGCCTGGTGACGCTTACAGACGGTCTCTCGCGGGCCGAACGCGCCCGTTTGGTCAAGGCGCAGGACGGAGCGGTCAAGGCGTTACACGACTTCGCCGATTGGCTCGAGACCGGCCTTCCCAAGATGCCGGACTGGCGACCGATGGGTGAGGCGAGCTACAACTATCTCCTGAAGCGCGTCCTGCTGCTGCCGTTCGATGCCCACGACGTGGCGCATCTCGGCGAGATCGAACTCGCGCGCTACCGCGCCCTCGAGGCGATGCTCAAGGATCCGAGCCTCGCCTCCCCCGACCCGGCGCGGGCGAAACACATACCGAAGGACGAGGCGGAGTTCCTCGCCGCTTACGAGTCGCGCCTCAAGGAGATCGTCGAGTTCTTGCGAGCCAATCGGCTGGTCACGATCCCGGAGTACATGGGGCCCTTTCAAATTCGTCAGCTTCCTGAAGCATTCAAGCCGACGAGCCCCGGCGGTTTCATGAATCCACCGGGCGTCTACGACCAGGATCCCGGCGGCTTCTACTACATCCCGACGTATAACCCCAAGAGCGGCAACTTCTACATCCGCGCGGCCATCGAGGATCCGCGTCCGATCCTAGGCCACGAGGGCATTCCCGGACACTTCCTGCAGATTTCCATCGCGAATCACGTATCGAGCGAGATCCGGCGCATGCAGAGCGACAGCGTCTTCGCGGAAGGCTGGGCGCTCTACGGAGAAGAGATGCTGATGCGTGAAGGGTTGTATCCGGATAACTCGGCAGCTCAGGGCCAGATTCTCAGGCTCAGCCGTTATCGTGCTGCGCGCATCGGAGTCGACGTCAACCTGCACACCGGTCGATGGAGCTTCGAGCAGGCAGTGAAGTACTTCATGGAAGCCGGTGGTCTCGACCGCGAAGCGGCCGCGGGCGAGGCGGCGGGTGCGGCGTCCAGTCCCTCGCAGAAGATCTCATACATCACGGGCAAGTGGCAGATCATGAGGCTGCTAGGTCGCTATCGGGATAGGGAAGGAGCAAACTTCCGCCTCGGCGCATTTCACGATGAGCTGATCAGCTACGGAACCTTGCCGCTCTCGGTTATCGAATGGCTGATGTTCGATGACGAGAGTTCCGTGCGCGAGACGATCAAGTAGCGCGGCACGCCAGGTCCTCAATCGGCCTCACTGGGCTCGAGGGACATCACGGGGCGATACGCAGATCCGTGCTTCCAGGCGCTCTCGCGAGACTTACCGGCTGTCGATGAATGGCGGCTCCTCGCCCGGACCCGGCCTGTCGCAGTGAACCGCCGGTGTTGGCCGGACCCAGCCTGTGAGAGCGAACTGCCGGTGTTGACCCCCAATTGACGGTCACTCGTGTCTCCTTTCTGGCAACGATTCCTGCGTTGGACCGCCGATCGTCATGTCTGCGCTTCGCGCGGCACAATCCTCACCGTGGCCGAGCGTGCTCGTCTGCTGATCGTTGGACTCAAGTACTGGCTACGACGGTACTTCGCTCGGTACGCTTCGTCGATGCGGTCGCTGGTGGGGCCGTCGCCAGGCTCGAAGGCAACGTCCTTTGTCATCCCGGCGGCGATGATTCGCCCCGCCTTCTGCTGAACGGCCGCCTGATACCAACGGGACTTCTGCCCGTTGTATCCACGCACGTAGAGGGCGTCATCAACTGCGACGGACGAAATCCATGTCGGGGTGCCGTACGTCTCACCGTCTTCGCGAAGTGGCGCAATGTGCAGGTCATCGGTCGCTGCGATCTTGCGCAGTTCCTCTTTCGGCCATGCTTTCACCGTTTGATCGCCTCTACGGACGCAGCAGCGTCTTGATAGCTCGACGCTCATCCATCGCTCGATACCCTTCCGCGACTTGATCGAGCGGCAGTGTCAAATCGAACACCTTGCCCGGATTGATCTTTCCGTCGTAGACGAGTTCGATCAGGTTTGGCAGGAAACGGCGCACTGGAGCGGGTCCACCGTGGAGGTGCACGTGCGAGAAAAACATTTGTTCACCATCGAGCTGGACACCATGCGGAACGCCCACGTAACTGATGTAGCCGCCGCGACGCGTCGAACGAACGGCTTGCAACATCGATTGCTGCGTCCCGACGCACTCCATGACAGCGTCGGCGCCGATGCCTTTGGTCATGTCCTTGATTCGCTCCACGCCTTCATCGCCGCGCTCCGGCACGATGTCTGTTGCGCCGAATTCGCGGGCGAGTGTTTGGCGCGACTCATGCCGGCTCATAGCAATGATGCGTTCGGCGCCCATAAGCTTCGCGGACAGCACGGCCAGCAGGCCCACTGCGCCGTCACCCACGACGGCGACGCTCATGCCCGGCTTCACTCGCGCTGCATCGGCAGCAAACCAACCGGTTCCCATGACATCGGAGAGTGCAAGTAAACTCGGAATCAGTTGCTCCGTCGGGACATCGCGCGTGCCGACGAGCGTGCCATCCGCCAGCGGTAGTCGCAGAAGTGGTGCCTGTGCGCCGCCGATGAGCTCGGCCTGCTGACAGGACGACTGGTAGCCGGCGCGGCAAATAGGGCACGTGTTATCGGACGCGAAGAACGATCCGATTACGAACTGCCCGGGTTTGATGCCGCGCACCGCGCTGCCGACGTCTTCGACGATACCGCAGTACTCGTGTCCCATCGGCGTGGGTCTGGCAGTGGGATTGATGCCGCGATACGGCCACAAGTCGGATCCACACACGCACGTTGCTGACAGCCGAATGATTGCATCGGTCGGCTTGAGGATCTTCGGGGCGTCGCGCTCCTCGAAACGGACGTCGCGGGGCCCGTAAAGAACGGCTCCTCGCATAATCTATCTCCTCGTCTGCCGTGGAGCTCGCCACCAGAGTGGCGGCGAGCTCGTCTCACAGGAAAGGTTCATGCAAGTCATCGGTGTTCGCGATCTTGCGAAGCTCATCTTTCCACCATTCCGTGTGCGTCACCTCTCCATCCCCGTGCTGGCCTGGTATTGCTCGTCGGTGACTTTCTCCATCCACTCGACGAACTTTCCGTTGAGCCCCTCCTGGATCGCGATGTGGGTCATCGCAGTGGTGGGAGTGGCGCCATGCCAGTGCCTGTGATTCGGCGGACACCAGATCACATCCCCCGGTCGGATTTCGACAATCGGTCCCCCCTCGCACTGGGTCCATCCGCAGCCAGCCGCGACAATCAACGTCTGGCCGAGCGGATGAGTGTGCCACGCGGTGCGCGCGCCTGGCTCAAAGGTGACGCTCGCGCACGAGACGCGTGCCGGTTCCGGTGCCGTGTTCAGGGGATCAATCCGAACCGTTCCGGTGAAGAAGTCTGCGGGCCCCTCTTGCGAAGCCTGTGATCCGGCTCGTTTCACTATCATCGGGGTCTCCTCATGCTGGTCAGTAAGTCTCCTCAATCGTCGCGCTTTGGACGTGCAACTTCTATTTGGGTGCACCTTAGGCATTACAGAAGTCAACCATCTCCTGAGTTTCTCGGATGCTATCGTCAGCAAACGAAAGCGTTCTGATGAATGCTCCGACCACGAAGGAGGACAACAGCCACGATATGGCGCTGAATGAGAAGACTCCGATTGAACCGTCCAAGTCGAATGCGGCCCCGCCTGCCATCGCGCCTACCGCCGCAGAGAGCTGAATCGCGGCAACAAATATTCCGCCCGCGGTTTCGGCATGCTCCGGTACTTTGCGCGCCACCCACGCCGACCAGATGACGGGAACGGGGCCGACAACGGCACCCCACGAGAAGATAAGTGTGGTCGTCGCGAGGGCTGATCCTCCAAACGCCAAAACGCCGAGACCCGTTGCAAACAGCGCAAGCGGCAGGAGGATCTGGGCTCGGTAAAAGTGATGCTTGATCAGCATTCCCGCGAATGAGGTACCAATAAAATTGGCAACACCAAAGGTCAGGAGAATGGCCGACAAGGCGTTTGGCCCCACTCGCGTCGTCTGCTCGAGGAAGGGCCGTAGATAGGTGAATGCCGCGAAATGACCGCAAAACACTAGCGCTACGGCCAGCATTCCACTGGAAAACTGCGGTGTTTTCAGAACCGCAGGAAGCGTGCCGAGCTTGGTGGTACCGATGGGCTTGAGGGCTGGGAGTGTGAAAGCCTGTAATGCAAGCCCGCAGACGCTGATACCTGCCGAGAGTAGGAAGACATTCCTCCAGCCGATGACATTTCCAAGGTAACTGCTGAGCGGAGCTGCGAAAACGGAGGCAAACGAACTGCCACCGAATATGATGGCAATCGCTGTTGGCACATTGGCCTGCGGCACCAGCCGCGCCGCGGTCGCGGCGGCCATTGACCAAAACCCTCCTAAGGAAACACCCAGGAGGACTCGGCCAACAAGCAAAACCGAGAAAGTTGGCGCAAAGGCAACCAGCAAGTTAGAGCACACCAGCAAGAATGAAAGGCCGAGTAGAACGTGGCGGCGATCTAGCTTTCGGGTGATGAATGCGAGGAGCAAGCTCGTGATGACGGCGAAGATAGAGGTCGCAGTAACGGCCTGGCCTGCCATTCCCTCTGTCACGCCTAAGTCACTGGCCATGGGCGTGAGGAGTCCCGCAGGTAGAAATTCGGCCATGATCAGCGCAGCGACGCCGAGAGCGATTGCCACAATCGCATCCCACGCCGGCTTAGCAGCTTCTGTTGTCGGTGTACTCACTTCGTATTCCTTGCTCTCCATGTCTCGGAAGGACATTACTCTGGCGCACTCTTTCCATAAATGGCATGCTCGTTCATGTGGTATGAACCTGGGGTTCACAATGAACAAGGATCAACTGGACGGTCTGCTGGCACTGAAACTCGTCGCAGACAAGCGCAATTTCACGGCTGCGGCTGACGAGCTTGGGATCTCACCGCCCGCGATAAGCAAGATGATCAAGCAGCTTGAGAGCCGCTTGGGCGTTGCGCTCCTCAGTCGCACGACGAGGAGTACCAGCCTGACAGAAGCGGGAGAGCGCTTTCTAAACCAGGCTGGGGCGGCTCTCGATCAGATTCTCGCTGCGCTCAAAGACGTAGGTGCGTACGCATCTAAGCCGTCGGGTCTTCTCCGGCTCAACCTGCCTCTATTCAGCTATCCATCCTATCTCGCGGCCATGATTACGAGGTTCTTGAGCAAATATCCTGACGTTTCTATTGAGCTCTTCTTCGAAGACACTGCATCTGACGTCGTTGAAAAGGGCTTCGACGCCGGAATCAGGGATTCAGACATTCTTGCCAAAGATATGGTCGCGATAAAACTGTTTGGACCCATTCGGTTCGTAATCGTCGGTGCTCCAAAATACTTTAAGAAAATGGGCCGTCCAAAACATCCCAACGACTTGCTTTCGCACAATTGTTTGCGTGTACGTGTCGACGATGATTGGATTTACGACAAATGGGAGTTCGAACAAAAAGGGAAGGCATTCCACGTGCAGATCAAGGGCTCGCTCATCGTGAACGACGCCGTTCAAGCGTTGAACGCGGCAAGCGATGGCGTTGGCCTCATGTACGTAACCGAGGATGTTGCAAGAGGCAAGCTTGTATCTGGGAAACTGGAGATGGTGCTCGATCAGTTTGCGCCAACCAGCGACGGTTACTATCTCTATTATCCTCGCCGAGCGCAGGTTCAGCCGAAGCTCCGAGCGTTTATCGATCATCTGAAGGCGGAAAACGGACCGTCAACACCAATGTCGGGAAAATCGGCGGAGAAACATCACGGATAGCTTGCCGTGCGAGTGACCGCAGACCGGAGTGAAATTTGAGATAGCGAGTAACCGCAATTGGCCCGATCGGCGACGGTCAACCCGTACTGGGGCAGTGCTTCGACGTCCGCCCGCCCGGCTCCCTCTCGCTGCTGCGAAGGAAGAGATTGTGCTGTCTACTTGCGCGCGTGACGCAGCTCAAGTTACCAACGAACAAAGGACCCGGGAGGTCGCGGTGCGTAGGCGATTCCGCCAA